>NZ_CABQXJ010000039.1:0-25921 GCF_902468165.1 uncultured Intestinibacter sp. | reverse complement strand
CAAAAGTTCCAGCAGCAGAAAAAATCGATGTTGATGAAAATGGAGTAATATCTGGTTTATTCTAGACTTTATTGTTAACACTTAAATATTTACATAAATATAATGATTATAGTGTAAAATTAGTATTACCATGTGACAGTTATAATAATAAAAGTAACTTTATTATTATAGAATAAGAAGATAATATTAATATATAAATAAAAAGAGAGGCTGCCATAGAACAATGTTTTATTGTTCTGTGACAGCCTCTTCAAATAAAGTAATTTTACATAAGTTTGTCATTTTCCATTACTACAGGTTCATAAGTTTGACTTTCGCCTGTAATACTAGTTTTTAGTCTATCGACCATGTATGATTTTAACTCTTCTTTATTTTTGAATTTTGTTATTTGGTAAGGTAATTCAAACCCGTATTTTTCTATAAATATAACTCCATCATTAGTATTTATAGCAACTCCAGTATGACCTACAAATAAAGCATTGTTTTCTTCATCTGGAACATAACCATTTATTATAGAAATATTTTTATCTGATTTAAATGATATTTTTCTATTTTTTAATTCTTTAGCAATTTCATCAGCAGATTTTTTAACGTCATTAAAATCACTTACCTTGATATTTGAGAAGAAATTGAAAAATTTGTTCATATCTTCCTTGCTAAATTTTGCATCAGGATTATCTCTTAATGTTGCGTAATCCATTTCTAAGTTAGTATTGTCTATTTTATCATAATCTAAAGAAGAATTTGAGATTATGAATTTATTAAATAATCTAAAAGCAGTTATCCTACAATTTTGGTCAGTAAATTTAGAATTACTTTCTAGCCATTTATCAGAAAGATCATATAAATTATATGGAACTTGCATTTTAGATAATCTTTCATTTTCATTTAAAAGTTCTACACCTTCCACACTTTTATAATAGTGTTTAACTGATTGCATAAACATAGAAATATCTTCTTTATCGATATTATTTTCGCTTAAAAAATCAGCTACTTTTTTTTGAGTATCTTCATCACTCATAGTTGAATACTTCATATTTTCAGAAGTCAAAGGTTCTTCTTTTTGGCTTTGAGAAGTACATCCGCCAAATAATAAGGTTGTAAGCAATACGCCTACTATCAATATTTTTTTCATAAAACTAGCTCCCTCAATTTTATTTTTAAGATATTATATCATAGTTTATAATTTCATAAAATAAATAAAAGACAAAAGGAATATAATTTATGGATAGTAAATTAATAGAAAATATTTATTATCTACCTTGAATAATTATTTTTAATCATATTAACTAATAACATGATATTTAAGATTATTAATCCTATTGAAAATACTAATATTAATGAACTAATTTGATTGTCACTTTGAAGAACAAAGAAACCAACTAGTAGAATGATAATTGACACTGTATCGTATTTTTGGATTAATAATTTACTTTTAAAAGAAGATAATCCAGGATATTTAACTATACTACCTTCTTTTAAAGATTTTTTAGCATTTAATTTCCAAAGTAAATCTTGTAAAAAATTCAAACCTAAATATAATGCAAGGCTACTATAAAAAATTATTATGCATGACTTTCCATAAGAATAAGACTCTATAGTAGGATTATTTTTTCCAAAAGTTAGTGCTAAAAAAATAAAGCATAACATTTGAATAAAATATCCAAAATTAAATTTTAATAATGAATCTAATTTTAATGAATCATCAGTTTGTATATCGACTGCATTTGAATCTTCTGTGCAAAATATCTGATATTGTGAGCTTTCAACAATATGTTTCCATCCAGATGATTCACATATATCAATATATTCATTAAATAATAATTCGTAATTTTGTAGTGATGTATCAGCACATGTATCTGATAACTTTGGAATATCCACTGTAAACCTCATATTTTTAGGTTCGCATCTTTTAAATTTAAAAATATTAAGTATCCAAATTTCGTCGAGCATCCAGCCTTTAGCAGCCATTTCGGATAAATATAATTCTAAAGCATGACAGTCACTTGCATCAAATGGAACTGTCCTAAACAATATATTTTTGCTAATTCTCATAAATATTTCCCCTTTTTATAAATTAATTAAGATGATTTTATTTTTATAGTACGTATAATTATTTTTAATGAAAATAATTACTTATCTAAAAAAGTTTTGCCGTCGTTTACCATAAGTAAAAGTCTATTGTATTCTTCTTTTAAAATGTTGATACCATCTTCTGTTATGATGTAACTTATTTTTCTACCTTCAACAGAAGTTTCTTTGATTAATCCAGCTTGTTGAAATTTTCTAAGTAGGGTATATAAAGTTCCAGGACCTACACGAATCCTTCCATTAGAAATAGTTTCAACATTTTTCATAATATCAACTCCACAACATTCTTTTGTTAAAGATAATAGAACATAATACATAGGTTCAGAAAGTGTTTGAAACTGCTTTCGTGCCATCTTTACCTCCTTTTATAAAAGAAATATCGAGTATCGATATTTATAGCTTGATTATAATATCGATACTCGATATTGTCAATATAATCCAATAATAAATATAATTACGACTTTGTTACATATACTGTTTATATAGAATAGGTGTAGGACAAGGTAGATACTAGAAAGGGGGATGAGTTATGGCAGCAAGAAAGAGTCCTATAAGGGACAGATTAAATGGATATTTTTCATCTAAATATTCAATATTATCATTAGTAGGTTTACATATTTTAATGTCTATTATAATGTTATTCAGTGTATATGAATTATTTGTAGGTATAAGCGCAACTAGGTTTATTTATGATGAGCTAAAATACGTACAAGCATCAGTATTTGGAATAGATTTCATAGCACAAAACGACCATTTTTATTTTGGAACATCAGTTACAATATGCCTGATTATACTTCTTATAATTGATATTTTATTTTTTATAGGTTTAGTGATGTTTAATAAAGAAAAAACACCTGAAAAATAATTAAAGTATAAAATAAAAAGAGCGGATAAACATATATTTATCCGCTGCTTGATTAATAATTATAATTAGATAGAAAATCAACAACTTTACTCAATATATCATAAGATAATTTTAATGATTTAAAACTAATATATTCGTTATTTCCATGAATTCCAGAAATATTATTTCTTGTATCAAGTGGGAAGAAACCTAAAGTTGGTATTTTTCTATATCTAAAAAATCTATTATCACTATATCCAGGTGTTATAGTAGGCAATAGTTTGTAATTTTGATTTATAGATTTTAATTCGGATTCTATAAATGAAAAAATATTTGTATAGTTTCTGTTTATATTTCTACTTAGTATGAGATCTATATTTTCATAAAAAGATTGTTTTGCGATTTTTCGTTTACCTTGAAAATCTATATTATTATAAAATTCTAATGTATTTTTATTGTAATAACCTAAATTTAAAGCTTGATTTAGTATTTTGTTAATTAAATCATAAGAATATTTTTTACTTTCATTTATTCTTTTCAATTCATATGAATTATATGGGTAAATTTCTTCAGTTTGGATAGTGAAGTAATAGTCTGATTTTAGCACAATAGGATATCCGCCACCTTCGCCTATAACTAGTTTTAAATTATCAATTATATTTGTATTTTCTAAAATCCATTCAGTACCGTATTTGCCACTTTGTTCTTCATCACATGAGCACATAAATATAATTGTATTTTCAGGTATATGTTTATTTAATGATAAGTTTCTCATTATTTCCATCCAAATTGAAACTAATCCCTTACAATCAAGTGCACCTCTACCAACTACACAATTATTTGTGATGGTGGCTTTATCTGGTGGAAAGAGCCAATTTTCACTATTATAATTAGCTGTATCTATATGAGAGTGAAGAAGTATTTTATTATCACTTTTTCCTTTTATAGTAGCAATTATATTTCCTTTGCCTGAAACTGGCTCGTAAATTTTATTTTCAATACCTAAATTATCAAACACTTCTTTTATATATAAAATGCCTTCAATTTCATTATTTGAATCAATTGTAGTATTAATATTAATTAGATTGCAAAGATAATCTATTATTGTTTTTTGTATCATTTTTATATTTATATCCTAACATTCTAGATGAATTTAATACTACAAAAATTGAAGATGCATTGTGTATAATAGCTGCTGCAATAGGATTTAAAAATCCCAGTCCAGATAGAAGTATTCCGATTATATTTACGCAAACTGCAAATACCCAAATATTTTGTTTTATAATAGAGTATGTTTTTTTGCTTAGAGCAATTGTTTCACATAAGAAATCAATTCTATCAGACATAAGTGTAATATCTGATGCATCTGATGCTATATCTGTTCCAGCCATACCCATTGCGATTCCGACATTGGCAAGTGTAAGAGCAGGAGCATCATTAATTCCATCGCCAATCATAGCGACATGTTTTCCACTTGATTGGAGTTCTTTTATATAGTCTAATTTTTCTTGAGGAAGTAAATTTGATTTAAATTTATTTATTCCAACTTCATCACAAATTGCTTGGGCAGTATATTCATTGTCACCAGTAAGCATAATGAAATCTTCTATACCGAGAGTTTTTAATTCATTGATAGTATCTTTAATATAAGGTCTGACTGTATCGGCAATAGATATACAACCTAGTATCTCATCATTTGAAACGACAACTAGAGCAGTTCTACCTAGTTTTTCTTCATGGTCTAAAAAATTATAAACCTGCTTATTTGAAAGAGGTTTAATTTGTTTATTTTGTGTTTTATAAATTTCGGGATTTAATTCATTTAAAAGTTTTCTATTTGAAACTTCGTAATAATTATTATTTATTTTTACATTTACACCACGTCCAAACATCATGTTGAACTTTCCATTTGGAATTTCATCTAAATTTAGATTCTCTTTTTCAACAAGATATTTTATAATTGATTTTCCAATAGGGTGGCCGGAGTTTTTTTCAACAATTGCTAATGTATTTAAAAATTCATTTCTTTTAGATTTATCACATATTAAGATATCGACAACTTCTGGAGTACCTTTAGTTATTGTTCCAGTTTTGTCAAAGCAAATAGTCGTAACTTTGGCTAATTCTTCAATGACAACCCCACCTTTTATTAAAACTCCTTTTTTTGCAGCATTACCGACACTTGCAACAACTGCTGTTGGAGTAGCTAGTATCAATGCACAAGGGCATGCAATTACCAAAATAGACATTACACGCATTATATCTTTTGTAAGTAGAGCTGTTATAGCACAAATTAAAAGGATAGTTGGAAGGAAGAATTCTGCAAATTTATCAGCAGTTTTTTGTACATTACCTTTGTTTTCTTGGGCACTTTTCACTGTTTTGATAATTTGACCGAGTATAGTTTCGTTACCTATTTTTTGTGTGAGAATTTCTATAACTCCATTTTCATTTAAAGTACCTACAAAAACTTTGTCTTTTGTAGTTTTATCAACTGGCATTGATTCACCTGTTATGGCAGATTCATTTATAGTTGCTTGACCGTTTTGAATAATACCGTCAACAGGAATTTTTTCGCCTGCTATAACTTGAATTATATCTCCCGGTCTTATTTCTCGTATTGATACTTCTTCAAATTTATTTCCGATTTTTTTTCTGCATTTATGTGGGACTAGTTGGATTAGAGAGCGGACTGCATTTTGTGTTTTTTTCATAGTTAAATCTTCTAGAAACTCGCCAAATATCATCATGAATGAAACTATAGAACCAGATAGATATTCCCCAACATAGGTAGTACCTATCAATGCTAAAACGACTAATAATCCGGCAGTAACTTTTCTTTTTTTGATAGTTGCTAGTACGGTAGATTTAATTACTACAAAGCCACCAATTATAAGTGGAATAATTTCAAATTTAAAATTATTTTCTGTAAAAAAGTGAAAAATAATAGCTAATATATTTAATATTAGTAAAGTAAAAGGAAGGATATATATATTGTATTTTTTTATAAATTTGCTCATATTTTACACCTCATTTTAAAAAATTTTAAACCTGAGAGAAAAACTCTCAGGTGTATATTGTGATGTTATTTATCAGTCTTTTTCTTATTGAATAAACTAAATTTCTTTTTCTTATGGTCTTCGGAGTTATCTTGGTTATGCTTATGGTCATGGTGTTCGTGATTATGACTATGTTCGTGGTGATGATGTCCATGATCATGTTCTTCATTTATTCCAAATAAATCGTCCATATCCTCCATATCATCAAATATTCCATGGTGACCTTCATGCATTTTAAATTACCTCCTTATTGATTAAATATAATTAATATCCCCTATAGGGGGTTATTAATTATATTATAGGATTTATGGAAAAAAGTGTCAATTATTTATAATAAAATGGTTAAAAAATAATATATAAGGTATAATTGATATGTTGTAAATGAGATTAGGAGGGGTTTTAATGGGTAGTAATATACAAGAGAATAATCATGAGCATAATCATGCTCATTCAAATCATAAACATTCGGATGAAGATTATAAAAAGTTAATAAATAGGATGTCTAGAATTATTGGGCATGCTAATTCTGTAAAAACTATGATGGAAGAACATAGGGACTGCACAGAAATTTTAATACAAATATCAGCAGTAAAAGCTGCATTAAACAATTTAGGGAAGAAAATATTAGAAGATCATATAAACAAATGTATAGTAGATGTAGTGGGAGAAGAACAGTTAGAAGAAAAACAAAAATTATTAAAAGATTTAAATGATGCAATTGATAAATTCGTAAGATAAATAATCAAATTTTACCCCTAAAAAATTATGAAAAAAATTTTTTGAAAGAGTAAAATTTATTAAGAATATCTAGACTCAAGTAGGGGCAAAGCATCGGTAAAAAATAGATGATTTTTGGAAAATTATATCTATGTATTTTTGATTAAACTAACTTGATTGCACACAATATATGGTGTAAAATAAATCAGTCGGCACTAGATATTGTGCTAAAGAAATGAATTTTTACATAAAAATAAAAGTTTATCACTTGAAAAATTAATAATTATGTTGGTATTACTAGTGTATAAAGTATTAGTAAGAATATAGAAACCAATTTAAAAAATAAATACAAAAAACTTTAATGAAATAATAATACTATATAGAAGAAGGAGATAATAATGTCAGCGAATTTAAGTATAATTAAAAGAGACGGAAGCAAAGCAGAATTTGATAAATTAAAGATAGAAAATGCTATATTAAAAGCAATGAAATACGGTAGTGGTGTATTAGAAGAAGATATAGCAAAAGATATAGCAGAAGAAATAGAAAAGATATATTTACAAGGTTCGCCTTCTCCGACAGTTTCTAAAGTTGAAGAGTTAGTATATAAAGAATTAATAGATCATAAACAAGAATTAACTGCAAAAGCTTATGAAGGTTATAGAGCAGTACAATCATTCAAAAGAGAAGTAAATACAACAGATGACAGTATACTAGGTTTATTAGATAAAAGTAATGAAGATGTTTTAAACGAAAACTCAAACAAAAACGGTCAATTAGCATCTACTCAAAGAGATTTAATGGCAGGAGAAGTTTCAAAAGATATAGCTAGAAGAAAATTAATACCTGCTCATATTGTTCAAGCTCATGATGAAGGGGTACTACATTACCACGATATGGACTACGCAATACAACCGATACACAACTGTATGTTAATAAACTTAGAAGATATGTTAACTAATGGAACAGTTATAAATAATAAATTAGTTGAATCACCAAAATCATTTGCTACTGCATGTACTGTTACAACACAAATAATAGCACAAATAGCAAGTGGACAATACGGTGGAAACTCAATAACTATAAAACATATAGCACCATTTTTAAGAGTTTCATACAATAAATATTTTGAAAAATATAAAGAAAAATATAGCTTAGAAATGGCACATGAATTAGCTGAAGATAGAATGTTAGAAGAGCTAAAATCAGGTATACAAACAATAAGATACCAATTATCTACTTTGCACACAAGTAATGGACAATCACCTTTCTCAACAATCTACCTTGAAATAGAAGAAGGCGGAGAGTTCGAAAGAGAAGAAGCATTAATATGTGAAGAGATGATATTACAAAGATTAGAAGGTATGAAAAACTATAGAGGACAAGAAATAGGAGAAGAATTCCCTAAACTTGTTTACTTACTAGACGAACATAACTGTCTAGAAGGTGGAAAATACGATTATATAACTAAATTAGCAGCAAAATGTAATACTAAGAGATTAGTTCCAGATTATCAAAGTGCAAAAATAATGAGAAGAAATTACGATGGTGAAACTTTCCCTCCAATGGGATGTAGATCTCACTTAAGTAACTGGAAAGATGAAAATGGAAACTATAAATGGTACGGAAGATTCAATCAAGGTGTTGTAAGTCTTAACTTAGTTCAAGTTGCATTAACTGCAAATAAAGATATGGATAAATTCTGGGAAGTGTTAGACGAAAGATTATCTCTATGTAGAGAAGCTTTAATGGTTAGACATAATTTATTATTAGGAACTTCTTCTGACATATCACCAATTCACTGGCAACATGGTGGAATTGCTAGACTTGAAAAAGGAGAAAAAATAGATCCATTATTAAAAAATGGATATTCAACTTTATCTTTAGGATATGTGGGTATATATGAAATGACACAAGCAATGCTTGGTGTTTCTCACACTACTGAAGAAGGTGAAGAATTCGCACTTCAAGTAATGAACCACTTAAAAGACGCTTGTGATTCATGGAAGAAAGAAACAGGTCTTGGATTTGGGTTATATGGAACTCCAGGAGAAAGTTTAACTTCAAGATTCTGTAGAATAGACAAACAAAAATTCGGTGAAATAAGAAATGTAACTGATAGAATGTACTATACAAATTCATATCATGTTCATGTTACAGAAGAAATAGATGCATTTGAAAAATTAAAATTTGAAAGTCAATTCCATGATATAAGTTTAGGTGGATGCATAAGTTATGTAGAAGTTCCAGATATGAGTAAAAACTTACCTGCTGTTGAACAAATAATAAACTACATCTACCACAATATCCAATATGCTGAAATAAATACAAAACCAGATGTTTGTTTCAAATGTGGATACACTGGAGAAATAAAATTAGATGATGATATGCAATGGTACTGTCCAAACTGTGGAAACAAAGATAAAGATGAAATGCAAGTTATGAGAAGAACTTGTGGTTATATCGGTTCTAACATGTGGGGTAAAGGACGTACACAAGAAATAAGCCAAAGAGTTTTACACTTATAAAATGGAGTGGTTTTAATGAGGTTTTCAAAAATAAAAGATAATGATATAGCAAATGGTATAGGTATAACTATGTCGCTTTGGACTCAAGGATGCCCACATCACTGTAAGGGCTGTTTTAACGGAGAAACGTGGGACTTTAATAGCGGAAAAGAGTTCAGAAAAGAAGATTTAGATTATATACTTAAAAATATCAACAAAAATAGCGTACAAAGAGATCTATCGATTCTGGGGGGCGAGCCATTATGTCCAGAAAATGTAGATGGAGTAATAGAAGTATGCAAAAGATTTAAAGAAGAATTTCCAAACAAAAAAATCTACATGTGGACGGGTTATACTGTAGATGATTTTACAGAAAGACAAAAGGAAGTTCTGAAATATTTAGATGTTTTAGTTGATGGACCATTTCAACAGGAAAATAGAAACCTATCTCTTACAATGAGAGGCTCTTCTAACCAAAGGGTTATAGACGTGAAAAAGAGTTTAGCTGAGGAAAAGATAGTTTTGGTAGAAGCTTAATATAAAAATAAAATGAAAAATACTAACTGACGTTTTAGAACAGTTAGTATTTTTTTATGAATATTTTATGATAAATATATCTATATATGTATATTTTTGGGTAATATTGACCCTTTATAAGGAATTATAATATAATAAAATCAATAAAAAACAAAGGAAGGAAAATAGAATGGGATTAATAGCAATATTATTTTATATACTTACAGTTGCTGCACAATGGGTAGTTTTCCAAAAAGCAGGGATAGCTGGATGGAAAAGTATTATACCAATATATAATTCTTATTGCCTTTTCAAAATTGCCTGGGGGAATGGATGGGTATTTTTAGCTACGATTATTCCGTTAGTAGGCGTAATAGTTGATTTTATGTGTATGTATAAATTAGCAAAATCATTTGATAAAGGTTTAGGATTTTGTTTAGGATTATTCTTCCTAAGACCAGTATTCTACATAATATTAGCTTTTAGCGATAATGAGTATATAGGACCAAATGGAAATAGAGTATACGTTGCGTAAAGTGATAGTAAAAGGTATAGATTCCTGATGAATCTATACCTTTTTTATATATACAAAATTTCATTTCTTTTAAAATTATGGATGGGAATATTTAATTACGTCTTGGAATATAAATGTATTAATATGATAGCAAAATGGATATTTTTATTACTAGAGAGAAATCATAGTATTTATTTTTGAGGGGGAAAGAAAATGGCTTTTTGTAAAAATTGTGGGAAAGAAATAGATGACAAGGCAGTTATATGTCCATCTTGTGGTGTACAACAGCAAGAAATAGCACCAACAACACCAGAAGTTGTTGATAATGGTGGATTTTTATGGGGACTTTTAGGTTGTTGTGTTCCTATCGTTGGACTTGTTTTGTTCTTAGTTTGGAAAGATACTAAACCTAAAACAGCTAAAGCAGCAGGGATAGGTGCTTTAGTAGCAGTGGGAATAGCAGCGGTGTACTATCTTATAGTACTTATATTAGGTGCTTCCCTTTTTTATTAGGAGTGTAAGACGTGGACTTACTTCTTTCTAATTCAAAAAAATGGATTTATAAGTGGTTTCCAATTATTTTTGGATGCCATTGCAGAGATGATAGATCATTTTATTATAAAGGGCAAAAATTTCCGATATGTGCAAGATGTACAGGCGAATTTGTAGGTATATGTTTTGCCTTGATTTGTTGTTTCTTTTTTAGATTAACTGCTAAAGCATCATTTATTATTATGATTCCATTAATCATAGATGGATTTACACAAGCATTAACTTCTTATGAAAGTAATAATATAAGAAGATTTATTACAGGAGTTTTATTTGGGTATGGTATCTTTATGCTTTTTGTTATATCGACTATAATTGTATTCAATTTTGGAGTAAATATAGGAACAAAATATAACATAGGGCTTAGAAGATAAATAATTAAAGTGATGTGAATTATTAAGTGAGTTTACCTTTTTAATTATATTGTATGTGTTAATTTACTTTGATAAAATAAAAATGTAGTATAAATTATTGCAAAAAGGGGAGCAAATAATGAAAGATACAGATTGGGAGATATTATATAGATTGTACGAAACACCAAATATGACAAAAGTAGCAGATATGTTGTATATAAGTCAGCCATCTCTTACAAAAAGGGTTAAAAGTATGGAAAAAGATTTTGGAGTTAAAATAATAAATCGTACTTCGAAAGGGGTGAAATTTACTCCAGAGGGAGAATATCTAGCGAAGCGAGCTAAGGAGTACATGGAATTTATAAAAGACGTAAAACATGGACTATATACTTATAAAACTGAATTAGAAGGAACAATTAAAATAGGTTCACCTTACACATATAGCAAATTTGAATTAACAGATGTGTTATATAGATATTCACAAGAACATAAAAATATAAAGTTTGAAATTATAAATGACCAGAGCAATAATTTATTTAGGATGATATTAGAAAACCACATAGAGTTGGGATTTGTATGTGGTGACTTTGAAGGTGATGTAGATAAGATTTTGGTTAAACAAAATAAAGCTTACATAGTATCAAAAGATCCAATTGATTTAATGAAGTTGCCACAAATGCAGCGCATTGATTATAAAACTAATGATAAGAGTAAAGAAATTTTGGATGAATGGTGGAAAAATACATATGGGAATAATCCGCCAGTAGGAATGTTTGCTGGATATGTAGAATTTGCGTGGCAGTTAGTAGATAAGGGGCTTGGATATGCATGTTGTTTTCTGCCTGAAGGTTTTGAGAAAGTATATAACCTTTGTTTAACACCGATATTAGACGATGATGGTAATAGTATAATAAGAAACACCTGGCTAGTATATCCAAAGGGAAAACAGATGAGCAGTGTTGTAAATAATTTTATAAAATTTATTAAAGATAATATAGAAATAAGGGAGTAATCATATTGATATACTCCCTTATTTCATTTGTTCTATATTAGAAATTCACAATTTTACTGACCTATTTAAAAATATATTATATTAAAAGTGATATTTTAGTTTTAAATTTTTATTTTATAACAACTAGTTCATAGTCTCTAGAACCAAGTCCAATTTTTTCAGCATGACTTAAGCAAGTTTTCCATTCTGATTCTGGAGTGGAATTTGTAAAATGGTCATGGTGGTCATGGAAATCTTCTTTTGCAAGATTATCACCTAATTGGCTATTTCTGATTGGTGTAGCATTCATACATGCATCGACACATGCTTGATCTAAAGCAAGTAAGTCATATGATGCGAACATACCTATATTAGGTAAGATTGGCGCATCATTTTCAGCATGACAGTCGCAGTTTGGAGAAACATCTACAACAAGAGAAATGTGGAATGTTGGACGTCCATCTACTACAGCTTTAGTGTATTCAGCCATACGACAGTTTAGATTTTTAACTGCTGTGTAATTTTCAAATGATATAGCATCGAAGTTACATGCACCGATACAACGACCACATCCTGCGCAAGTATCTGGATTTATGCTCATTTTTTTAGTTTCTTTATTGAAAACTAATCCATTATTAGCGCATTCTTTTTGACATTTCTTACATCCACGACATTTTGATTCTGATATAGTTGGCGTTCCATCATTGTGTTGTTCTTTTTTGCCTGCACGAGAACCACATCCCATACCTATATTTTTTATAGTCCCACCAAAACCAGTCGTTTCATGACCTTTGAAGTGAGTTAAACTTATAAATACATCGGCATCCATTATTGCACGACCGATTTTTGCCTTTTCTATGTATTCCCCACCATCAACTGGAACTTCTACATCATCTGTTCCTTTTAATCCATCTCCTATTAATATTGGACATCCTACAGTCAGTGGTGTAAATCCATTTTCCCATGCACATTCTAAATGTTCTAATGCATTTTTTCTTTTTCCAGGATATAGAGTATTACAGTCAGTTAAAAATGGATGTCCACCAAGTTCTTTAACAACATCTGAAACGGCTCTTGCATAATTTGGACGTAAGAATCCTAAGTTACCAAGCTCCCCAAAATGCATTTTTATCGCTACAAATTTGTTATCCATATCAATATCAGTAATACCAGCATCTTTTATTAATCTTTTTAATTTAGTTGGAAGACCTTCGCCAAGTTTTGTACGAAAATCTGTAAAATATACTTTTGATTTAGTCATTATAATTCCCCCTGTTTTATAATAAATTTCCTTACATTTTATTATAAGGTTTAGAGTTGACTTCAAGTCAAGAAAACTCATCAAAAATATGTTATTACTTTTTGGAATAATATATATAAAAAAACTATATTAGACTTTAAATGAATAACGGAGTATCTTTTATATAGAAGCTTATTCAAAATGCAAATAAAAATATTAATATAAAGTCGAAGGGAATATTGAGAAATGATTAAATTATATGATGAAGGTGTATACCTAGTAAATGGGGATGCAATAATAAAAGAATCAGAAAGTGATAAAGTAGAAAAACTAACTGGGAAGAATGTTAATAAAGAAGAAGCTAAAAAGGGGACAATAGCATATTCAATATTAGAGTCACACAATACTTCTTCTGATATGAATAAATTAAAAATAAAATTTGATGCAATGGCATCTCATGATATTACATATGTAGGTATAATCCAAACTGCAAAGGCATCAGGAATGAAAAAATTCCCTATACCTTATGTTCTTACAAATTGTCATAATTCACTATGTGCAGTTGGGGGAACTATAAATGAAGATGACCACATGTTTGGTTTATCAGCAGCTAAAAAATACGGTGGAATTTATGTTCCTGCACATATAGCAGTTATTCACCAATATATGAGAGAAATGATGGCTGGATGTGGAAAAATGATATTAGGTTCAGACAGTCACACTAGATACGGAGCTCTTGGAACGATGGCGATAGGTGAAGGTGGTGGAGAGTTAGTAAAACAACTATTGGAAGATACTTATGATATAAACTATCCAGAGGTAGTAGCAATTTATTTAGAAGGCAAGCCTCACCCAGGCGTTGGTCCACAAGATATAGCCCTTGCTATAATCGGAAAAGTATTTAAAAACGGATACGTTAAAAATAAAATAATGGAATTCGTAGGACCAGGGGTTGCATCAATGGACACTGATTATAGAAATGGTGTTGATGTTATGACTACTGAAACTACATGTTTAACTTCAGTATGGAGAACTGATGAAAATACAAAAGCATTCTTAGAAGCTCACAACAGAGTAGAAGATTATAAAGAGTTAAATCCGAAAGAAGTCGCTTATTATGATGGATTAGTTTATGTTGATTTAAGTGAAATAAAACCAATGATAGCTTTACCATTCCATCCAAGCAATGTATATGAAATAGATGAATTAAACGCAAATCTTGAAGAAATACTTACTAAAGTAGAAGAAGATGCTAAAAAATTAATAGATAATCCAGAAATAGAATTCAGTTTAACTGATAAAATAGTTGATGGAAAACTACAAGTTCAACAAGGTATAATTGCAGGATGTTCAGGTGGTACATACACAAGTGTTATGCAAGCTGCTGAAATATTAAAAGGCAAAAACTGTGGAAATGATGAGTTTTCATTAGCAGTATATCCATCTTCTCAACCAGTATTTATGGATTTATTAGAAAAGGGTGCAATATCAACATTAATGGCTACTGGTGCAACAATTAAAACTGCATTCTGTGGACCATGTTTCGGAGCAGGAGATACTCCAGCAAACAATGGATTAAGCATAAGACACACTACAAGAAACTTCCCTAACAGAGAAGGTTCTAAACCAGGAAACGGCCAAATGTCATCTGTTGCATTGATGGATGCTAGAAGTATAGCAGCTACTGCAGCAAATGGAGGAATTTTAACACCGGCGACTGATTTAGTAAATGAAGAAAATATACCTGATTATAAATTTGATGATTCATCATATAGAAGTAGAGTGTATCAAGGATTTGGAAAAGGTGATAACAAATTAGATCTAGTTTATGGTCCAAATATAAAAGATTGGCCAGAAATGAGTCCATTATCTGACAATATTTTATTAAAAGTATGCTCAAAAATACTAGATGAAGTTACAACAACTGATGAACTGATTCCATCAGGAGAAACTTCAGCATTTAGATCTAATCCATTGAAATTAGCTGAATTTGCATTATCAAGAAGAGACCCAGAATACGTAGGAAAGACAAAAGAAGTAGATAAAGTAGAAAAAGCAAGATTAAAAGGGGAAGACCCAACAACACTAGATAAAAATCTTAATAATGTTTATAAAAAAATAAAAGAAAACTTTAAAATAGAAAATACTAATGACATCGAAATTGGAAGTATGATTTATGCTAAAAAGCCAGGTGATGGTTCTGCTCGTGAACAAGCAGCTAGTTGCCAAAGAGTAATGGGAGGTCTTGCAAATATATGCAAAGAATATGCAACTAAACGTTATCGCTCAAACGTAATGAATTGGGGTATGATTCCATTCCAAATGAAGGCAGATGCAGAATTTGAAGTTGGAGATTATATATTTGTTCCAAATATAAGAAAAGCATTAGACAACAATATGGACAATATAAAAGCATATGTTATCTCAGATAAGATAACTGAACTAGATTTATATATAACTGATATGACAGATGATGAAAAAGCAATAGTCAAGGCTGGTTGTTTAATTAACTATAATAGAAACAGAAAAGAAAACAAATAATATATACGTGTTTTAAACAAGGAAATGATACAAATACTGTAGCATTTCCTTATTTAATGTCTAAAAATATTATATAAATCCAAAGAAGATTATGCGTGATAACACTTTGTTATTAAATTTAGACAAAATAGGAGTTTTTTTCATAATATATTTATGGTAATATATAAACAGTTAAAATGATAATAATAATTATCAAGTAAGAATTAATATTTAAAATATAAAAATAAGATTAATATATAATAATGAGATAAAAAGTGAGAAATATATTATAAAAGTAATAGTGAAATTGGGAGGCAAAATATGAGAAATGAAACTTGGAACTTTTTAGGCAAGCAAATTGAGGCAGGTCAAAAACTTCAAGTAATGATTCGTCCATATGGTGAAGATTACGAAATACCTACGACGATTATAAATGGGGAAAATACAGGAAAGACAATAGTTATAAATGGTGGATTACATAGTTGTGAGTTTCCAGGGGTTGTTGCATGTATGACGACAGCAGCTGAGATAGATCCTAAAAAAGTAAACGGACGTATTGTGATAATACATTGCTTAAATTCTAGCGGTTTTACAGAAAGAACTGACTCCATAGTTCCAGAGGATGGAATGAATCTTAATAGAGATTTTTATGGAGATAAAAATGGAACAATAAGTAGAAAGATAATGTCATTTTTAGAAGATGAAATCATGCCAATAGCAGATTTTATTATGGACCTTCACAGTGGTTCAGCTATGGAACAAATGGCATCTTGTCTATTCTTCCCTGTAGCAGCAGGAGACGAAGTATCAAAAATATCAATGGGTGCAGCATCAAATATAGCAATAGAACACTTAATTGCATCGAGATCAAAAGATGGTTTTTATAGCTATGCAGCATCAAAAGGTATACCAGGTATATTAGTTGAGAGAGGTTGCAATAATACTTGCGAAAAAGAAGATTATGAAGGATTTATCCAAGATATATACTTATTATTAGACCATTTCAATGTATTAGAAATAACTCATAGACCAGAAGAAGTAGAAAGAATAGTATGGATGAAAACGGACTACATCGAATCACAACATACGGGCGTATGGTTCCCACGTATTGAACCAGGTATGTTTGTTAAAAAAGGTGGATTAATCGGTACTGTAAAAGACTTTTTTGGAAATGTAATCGGCGAATATAGAGCATTAGAAGATTGTCGTATAATGTATAATCATTACGGATTATCAATTAAAAAAGGCGATAATGTTGCCGCTTGTGGAATAGTAGAACATTCAGTACTATTAAAGATAAAAAGATTAAAGATAAAAATATATTAAGGGAAAATAAAAGGAAGTAGATTATAGTATTTTATAATTTACTTCCTTTTTTTTAATTCTAAGGAAATTATACATTGTCTAGTTTGTAGATAATGTATAATCTCCAACATATTATAATTATTTACATTTCCTCTTCATCAAATTCTTCCATATTTACACTAGGCATACCAGGAGATACATTTACAAAAGGATAACTAGGATAATTAGGATAATACATTATATTAGGTGGCATTTCTGGATACATATTAGGGAACATACCTACTGGATACATTGGTGGTTTTGGCATAGGAATATACCCTCCCATCATATTTGGTTGCATAGGAACTCCATAAGGCATACCAGGATTCATCATATTTGGATTTTGATAATTTATATTTTGCATATTTTGTGGATTTAAATTTTGTGATGGTTGCTGCATCTGTGGTTGTTGCATTTGATTTTGTTGTATTTGATGCATTTGTTGTTGTTGAGATTGCGGTTGTTGCTGATGTGGAACTTGCTGATTTAGATTATTATCAACACCTTGATTTTCCATATTTGGTGGCAAAGATTGATACTGTTGATTAGGCAATATCATATTAGGCATACCTTGTTGAGAGTTAGGCATATTTGTTTGTGGAAAATATGGAATAGAAGGTATATTAAAATCTTCGTCATATGGAATATTAGTATACTCCTCTGCGTTATCAGTATTATTATTCATTAAGTTTTGATCAGTAGAGTCATTAGTTTGGTTATCATTAAATTGAGAATAATCAATGTATCCGGTATTATTAGGATATTCAACATATCCTTGACTATTATATTGGTATCCTGTAGCATTTGAATAGTAAGGGTTTAAATAAACCATTGGGTCTATATAAGGCTGAGGATATATATAATTAGGTTTAGAATTGTCATTTCTATTATTGTTACTCATATGGATTCTCCTTTCTATTTCTATGAAACAATTAACAATTTTTCTAATAATATATATATTAAATTAATAAAAAATATATGTTTAAAGTTAAAATTTACAAAGTAGTAAATTTCAATTTAGATTTATAATATTGGGTATTTAAATTAAGGATAATGAAATGGAATAGAAGAAATTAAAAAAACTTCTAAAAATATCTTGATAATTAGATATAAAAATATTATTATTAATATATGAACAGTTATTCATATATTAATATGATTTGGAGGTAATATATGAAAGATAATAACTTAAATATTGACATCAATAATGGAGAAAATATAGCTGAGTGTGAATTTAAACACATACATCAAGACATCATAGAGACAGTAAGAGAAAATATGCCAGAAGAGGATATGCTTGTGGATTTAGCTGAATTATTTAAAGTTTTGGGAGACCAAACAAGAATAAAGATAATATTTATATTATTTAAAGAAGAGATGTGTGTATGTGATATAGCTGAGTTAGTAGGAATGACACAATCGGCAATATCACATCAATTAAGAGTTTTAAAACAAGCAAGACTTGTTAAATTCAGAAAAGAAGGAAAGACAGTATTTTATTCATTAGATGACGACCATATAACAAAAATATTTGACTATGGTTTACATCATATTGAAGAAATGTATAAACGTTAATAAAGGAGAAAGAAGGGGAATTATATGAGTACAACAACTTTGACTGAAAAACAATTATTTGTTCAAGGTTCATTGACTACAGATATAGCAGAAATGATTGAACTTTTAGCTGTGAATGTTCCAGGTGTAAAATCTTGTAATGTAAATGCTTCAAACAAATCATTAGTTTTATCTATAGATTCATCAAAAGATGAAAGTGCAATTATAAATGAATTATCTTCATTAATAAAAACTATGGATTCTTCATTACAAATTAGCACTAAAAAACCAGCAAATAAAACAAATAAAAAGTTACAAGGAAATGCTGAAGAAGGAGACAAAAATGTAAGTATGATACTTGGAGGTCTAAATTGTGCACACTGTGCAGAAGTAATCGGCCAAAAAGTAGAAGCATTAGACGAAGTAAAAGCTGCAAATTTAAACTTCGTAAATAAAAAATTAAACTTTGAATTAAAAAATGCTTCAGATAGAGACGTTATAATAGAAACAGTAATAAAAATAATAGACATAACTGAACCAGGACTTGATATAAAAGTAATGGAAAGTAAAAAATCAAAAAAAGCTCAAGATAATAGAGTTGACATGATTTTAGGTGGATTAAATTGTGCACACTGTGCAGAAGTAATCGGTCAAAAAGTAGAAGCATTAGACGAAGTAGAAATGGCAAACTTAAACTTCGTAAATAAAAAACTAAGCTTTGAATTAAAAAACGGAGTAAGTAGAAACCTAGTTATAGATAAAGTAATAAACATAATAGATACAACAGAACCAGGTCTTGATATTCAAGTTATAGAAAAAGCATCAAGCAAAGGAAATAATAAAAGAGTAGATATGACTTTAGGTGGATTAAACTGTGCACACTGTGCAGAAGTAATCGGTCAAAAAGTATCAGATTTAGATGAAGTAGAAATAGCAAACTTAAACTTCGTAAATAAAAAATTAAGTTTTGAATTAAAAGACGGGGCAAGTAGAAAATTAACTATAGACAAAGTAATAAACATAATAGATACAACAGAACCAGGTCTTAATATACAAGTTCACGACAACAGAACTTCTAAAGAATTAAAATTAAAATTAGAAAATCTAAAATGTAAACAATGTGCAGATCAAATAGAATTTGAAGCAAATAAATCTGCGGGTGTAAAAAGTGCTACTTTAGATTTTGGAAACTGTATATTAGATATAGAACTAGATGGAACAGTATCAAGAAGAATAGTAACTGAAGAAGTTGCAACAATAGCTAAAAATCTTCAACATTGTTTAAATATACAAGTAAAAGGAATTTCAAAAGCACAAAATAAAGCATTAAATGAGAAAGTAACAAAGAAATTTGATAAAGATAAAATAGAAAAAATAAGATTATTTGTCGGTGTAATAGCATATGCTATAACATTTGCTCAACAAATTATAGGTGGTGGCCATGGTCATGGAAACCAAGATTTAATAAGTACAATAGCATTTATAGCAGTTTATTTAGTAGTAGGTGGAGACGTATTATTAAAAGCAGTTAAAAATATTAAAAATGGTAGAGTATTCGATGAAAACTTCTTAATAACTGTAGCTACACTTGGAGCAATCATAATTGGTGAAACATCAGAAGCAGTTGGTGTTATGGTATTCTACAAAGTAGGTGTATTTTTACAAGGTATAGCAGTTGGTAAGTCAAGAAAATCAATTTCATCATTAATGGAAATTAGACCTGACATAGCAAACTTAAAAATAGAAAATGAAATAGAAGTAGTAGATCCAGAAGAAGTTGAAATAGGAGACATAATCGTAGTTAAACCAGGTGAAAGAGTTCCTCTTGATGGTATAGTAATAGAAGGTTCTTCAATGGTTGATACTTCAGCTCTTACTGGTGAATCAGTACTTAGAAGCTTTAATGTAGAAGACGAAGTTCTTTCAGGTTTCATAAACAAAAACGCATTATTAACAATAGAAGTAACTAAAGACTTCGGTGAATCAGCAGTATCAAAAGTATTAGACTTAGTTGAAAATGCAAGTAGTAAAAAAGCAAAAACAGAAAACTTCATAAGTGTATTCTCTAAATACTACACTCCAGTAGTTGTTGCATTAGCAGCTATAATAGCTATAATACCACCAATGATAATAGATATATCAAGCCAAGCAGTTTGGTATGATTGGGTATTAAGAGGATTAACATTCTTAGTTGTTTCTTGCCCTTGTGCATTAGTTTTATCAATACCACTTACATTCTTCAGTGGAATTGGTTTCGCATCTAAAAATGGTGTATTAATAAAAGGAAGTAACTACTTAGAAGCATTAAGATATGTAGATACTGTAGTATTTGACAAAACTGGTACACTTACAAAAGGTGTATTCAACGTAACAAAAGTAAATGCAGTAAATGTTTCAGAAGATGAACTTATGGAATATGCAGCATATGCAGAAGCTAACTCAAATCACCCAATAGCTAAATCAATAGTTAAAGCTTATAACAAAGAATTAGATTTAAGCAAAATAGGTGAATATGAAGAAATAGCAGCACATGGTATAAAAGTTAACTACAACGGAAAAACTGTTTTAGCTGGTAATGAAAAATTAATGAACGTTAATAAAATAAAATATACTCCAGTTACAGAAACAGGAACAGTTGTATATATCGCAATAAACGGTAAATATGCAGGGGATTTAGTAATCTCTGATGAAATAAAAGAAGATAGTAAAGAAGCAATAGCTAAATTAAAACAAATAGGAATAAAACAAACAGTTATGCTTACTGGTGACAACAAAAAAGTTGCAGATGCAGTAGCTGGTGAATTAAAATTAGATAAAGTTTATTCAAACTTACTACCTGATGAAAAAGTAGAAAAAATAGAAGAAATCTACAAAGGTAGAACAGAAAAACAAAAAGTAGCATTCGTTGGGGATGGTATAAACGACGCTCCAGTTTTAGCAAGAGCAGACGTTGGTATAGCAATGGGTGGTCTTGGATCAGATGCAGCAATAGAAGCAGCAGACGTTGTTATAATGAATGATGAACCAAGTCAAATAGCAAAAGCTATAGCAATATCTAAGAAAACTAGTAGAATAGTATGGCAAAATATCATATTTGCATTAGCTGTAAAAGTTATAGTTTTAGCAGCAACTGCAGGTGGTGTTTCTAACATGTGGGAAGCAGTATTTGCAGACGTTGGGGTTGCATTAATAGCAGTACTTAACGCAATGAGAGCTATGAGAATAAAAGAAGAAAAATAATTATCATAAATTCTAAAATTTATGGTGATAACAAAATAGTAATACAAAAAGATTTGATTTTTATCAAATCTTTTTGTATTATAAGATATAAATACATCACATATATTATTAAACCAATTTACATACAAACATTATTCTTAAAATCTACAAAATTATCTACAAATAAAAACAGAATATTAAACATTAAAAAAGGACTATTTATCACATAAAAATGGATTATAGATCCTTATTTATAATACAGATAATAAATTATATTAGCTATACAAAGGGAAAGTTATAATACCAATTTATAAGCAATATAAATAACTGTAACTATTGTGAAATCAAGTCTTATAATAGTCACACCTAAAGAAAAATATTCAACTTATAATATAAAATTAAATTTATTAATAAAAAATGAGTATATTGAAAATTATTTAATACATTATACTTATTTTTTTATGGATTTTTTGACAAATAGAAACTTAAATTTTTTATTAAAAGCTATAATTCTAAAAATTATAATATGAATTTATAAAATAAATAAAATTTATTTATTTTTATTTATTTCTCTTTTTCAACTAACTCTAAAGCTCTTTTTATAAACTCTTCTTCAGTTATCACTCTTAAATATCTTAATCTTATTAGCTCTTTTTCTTCTTCAGTACATTCCATACCTTCATGAATAAGATTTCCTGATGCAGCTCTAAAGTCTTTTTCAAATGATCCAGTATTTCTAATCATAAAATCACCTACACCTTTTTATTATTTTTATCTTCTTTGGTTGCTGTTGAAAAATATGTTACCCCTTGTTTTCTTAACTCATTTTGAATATCCTCTTTCTTTAACTTTAGCAACTTTTCCAATAAAACTATTACACCCATTAAAGTCATTGAGTTATCTATTCCAACTCTTGCTTCTAAACTCGCTAGTCTTTCTACACTCTTATTTATTAAATCTTCTGTTTTTGAAATTCTATTATTCAATATTTCCTCTATATGCGTTTCCCTTAGTATTTCTTCTTGAGCTTCTGCTTCTATGTATCTTGTAAGTGCTTCCTCATAAATCTCTTTTATACTTACATTTCTCTTTCCAGCTATTGATTTTACCTTCTCATGAATATGATTTGACATTCTTACTTGTGTATCAGCCATATTTCCTCCTTGTATTCATTAAACTATAGTTATATTAATAATTTTAAATATATTGCATACAAATATTATATCATAAATCACTCATTGTATTCAATTAAAATCCAGTTGGAACAACTGTTTCAGTTAGCATGTATGCAACTGTTTATCCTGCACTACCGTGAGCATGGGTTTAGTAACCTAGTATAACTTAGTGATGAACTATTTCTTTGTTCTGTGAAATCACTTAGTTATTCTTGCTAACTACCCATGAGAATGGTTCTAGTCCCCCTATAAAATAAGCTCCTCCATATAGGTCTTAAAATTTTGCACCTGTTTTAATTTTTTACTTCCTTTCCCCTTACCAACCTTAAATTCATAAGTGAATATCTAGTCAAGGGTAATAAAAAATAGAATGGTTGCCATTCCACTTTTAAGTGGATCTTGGGCTAACCATTCTGTTTTTTATTAGCGAAGCCTTGCCCATTGACTTGATTTCACTATGAATACACTTAACTTACAAGGGAAAGGCAAACACTCCCCCATATTATAAAGAGTTTTAATCCTCAATTTGTAAACCTACTTTTTAAAACTTTTAAAAAACTTTTTTTCTCGGCTTTTTGGCTCTCCATTTTTAATTTAATCTCTTGTAATTTCTTCTCAAGCTCACTAACTCTAAGCTCCAAGCTCTTTGTACCCTCAAATTTTTCTTTCTCTCTCAAAGCTCTTTCTTCTGTTGATACAATAATAAACTTACTCATGCTAATATTTTTCTTTTTTGCTATATCTTTAAATAATTCTTTTTGCTCCTTACTTACTCTAATCTTGATATAATCATCTTTTATAGCCATTGTTCCCACCCCTATAAATTCATTTAATCCCTTGTTATCACCATACCATAAACATAATAAAAATCTTGTCTAATCTAGGAAGCTCCTCCATATAGGTGTGAAAAAATGGCGGATTACAAATTTATTATTGCAAATCCACCATTCTATTGAAATTCTATTAAATTTATTTTATACTATCTCTTGTAGAGTTCGTAGTTCTTTTACTCTACGTTCGATTGTTCGAGATGGAATGTTTAATTCCTTAGATATATCTTTTTGGGAAAAGCCTTGTTGCATAAGGCTTTTTATTTTTTGCCTTTGAATATTTATCTGTTCCTTTTTGGTTAGTTTTCCATCTGCTCTTAACTTTTCTTGATACTTATTTTTGTTATATTCATTATTTCTTCTCTTATATTCTCTATTTGAAATAATTGTACTCATATAAGTTTCTTCAAGCTCTGTAATTAATAAAAGCTCTATAAGAGTTTCATTCTTGTACTTATAATCCTTATCTTTGCTTAAATAAACCCTCTCTGCACTTCTAGTTGCTCTTATAACCTCTGTTTCACTTAATGGATATATAAACTCTCTATTAAGCTCTAAAACGTCCTCTAAAGCCTTTTTAGTGTCCTCTAAGAAATAACATAGATAATATCTATACAAGAATAATATAAGCTCTCTATGACCTTTTAAATTATATTCCCTTAGTTCACATAGTTTTATTATGTCTTGTATTCTTGCATAATAAAGACTTCTTTCTCTATGAATAAATACTGTCTTACTTGGTCTACCCTTTTTATTAGCCTTTCTTTCTTCAAGCTCTGGTAAATATTCATTTTGAATTTCTCTTAAATCATAAATATAGTCATATTCATCTATTATACTTACTACTGTTTTTGATTTTGAGTTAATACTTCCTGGTACTCTTAATACCCTTGTAGGGTCTAAAGCTTGTCTATCAGCTCCAAACGGCTTTAAAACACTATATAAATATTCTTCTATAGCTTTCCATAGGGGTAATGCCTTACTTGGTACTGAATTTAAAAGCCATATTAAATAAAGTCCTCTGCCACTATCTATGATTAAATTAGGTCTTGGAATACTTTTATTAAAATAATCTGCTTCAAGGTGCATTATTATTTGCTCTTTACTAAATTTAGTTTTATAAATATCTAAATCTATGAATTGAGCTTTAAGCTCCTTTAGATATTCTAATCTTCTAAAAGTGCTATAAAAAGTATTTAAGCTAATATATACATTTTCTTGGTTGAAATCTTGCTCTAATAGCTCATTATATCTATAATGCCATTGTTTGTACCCACAATTAATTTCTGCTCTAGTAATCCACCCTTTGCTATCACTATGTAGAATATCTAAGTAATTTATTTGCTCTGAATATTCCTCTTGTCTTAATACTTGTCCCATGCTCTCACCTCCTTTGTTTAACTACTTTATTTTACTTGATATTAAAATACTATACAATGCAAATTATTCCATCTATTGACAACAAGGTATAAGCTCCCCCTTATAGCTCTTAACAAAAAATGAGCCTTTTTTTCACTTTCAAAATTTAACTTTTAATGTCTTTCAGTTAATATTACTTAAAAGACCTTATTTATCATATTCACCTTTAAGAACTCTTCCTATTGTGAATTTGCTCCACCCTGTTTCTTTTTCAATAGCTCTATAACTTAATCCATCAGCTCTAAGCTCTTTTATTTCTTGAATTTGCTTATCAGTAATTTCTTGTGTTCTTGGTACAAATGCTTTTCCTTTAAGCTTGTTGTTTTCATCAATTAATTTTTGAACTTCATCTTTATAAGGCTGAAGCATTTCTTCAAGCTCCTTTATCTTTATCATTAATTCTTCATTCTTTTTAATAAGCTTTAAATTTTCTTCATCAAGAAGTCTACAAGTATTTTCACTCCTTTCAAGTTCTTCCT
>NZ_CABQXJ010000038.1:0-27361 GCF_902468165.1 uncultured Intestinibacter sp. | reverse complement strand
TATGAGCTATTTTTTTATCCATTTTTAAGTGTTGCACTTAATATGATAATTCATCGTATAAAATTACATACACAATAAGAGTAATAATTTTTAATCAAAATAAATATATATTTATAAACAAGAAGGAGGGATATCATGAAACTTTCAGATGAAATTATTAACTCACTATCGATTAATTTGAGAAAAAAGATAAAAAGCATAATAAATGATGAAGTAAATATTGAAGAAATAAGACTTAGAGTAAATAAGCCATTGATAATAAATGGAGACTCCAAGGATTATTTTTATAATGACAAGACAAGTAATTTGGATTTAGAAATGAAAAATCCATATATAGTCACAAAAGAAGATATAGAAGAGACATTTCAAATTATATGTAAATATTCGGTGCATTCTTTTATAGATGATATTAAAAAGGGATTTATAACGCTGAGGGGGGGCCACAGAATAGGAATAGTAGGTAAGGTAATAATAGAAAATGGACAAGTAAAAAATATAAAGCATATTTCATCACTTAATATAAGAATATCTAGAGAAATTAAAGGATGCTCAAAAAAAGTTTTAAAACACGTAATAAAAAATAAAAATCAAATAAACAATACAATAATAATTTCACCACCACAATGTGGTAAAACTACTATTTTAAGAGACATAGTCAGAAATATAAGCAATGGAAATAGAGAATATGGATTTAAGGGAGTAAAAGTAGCATTAATAGACGAAAGAAATGAAATAGGAGGCTCATGTATGGGGATTCCCCAACTAGATGTAGGCATTAGAACAGATATTATGGAAACTTGTCCAAAAGACTTAGGAATCATGATGGTTTTAAGATCTATGTCGCCAGATGTAATTGTAACTGATGAAATAGGCAACGAAAGCGAAATAAAAGCATTATATACGGCTTTAAATGGCGGTGTAAGCTTAATTACAACAGTACATGGGGATTCTATCGAAGATATACAAAATAGAGAGGAATTAAGGCGTCTATTAGATGGAAACTTATTTAAAAAAGCAATCATATTATCTTCGAGAAACGGACCTGGTACAGTAGAAAAAATTTATGATTTGCAGGAAAAGAGATGGTATTTTGGAAATTAAAATAATATTAGTAGGAATGTTAATCGGATGTAGTTATTTAGTAGGAGAAGATATATCTAAAAGATATATAAAAAGACATAAACAACTAAATGATTTAATTAGGGTATTAGAGATAATGAGAATGGATTTAGCTTTTGGAATGTATACATTAGAAGAAATTTTTAGAAATATAGCAGTCAAAGATGAATATGATTTTAGTGAGTTCTTTTTAAAATTTGCAGATGAACTTTCAAAAGAAGATGGAAAAACAATAGAACAGATTTTACAAGATACAATAAATATTTTATATAAAAATACATATTTAAAAGAAAACGAAATTGAAGAATTTAAAAAGTTAATTTTATCTCTTGGTAAAAGTGAAGTAGAATCCCAAGAGAGATTAATAGATTTAACAGTAGAAAATCTAAAGAAGCTAACAATAGAAAGTAAAGAAGATATAAAAAACAAAGGTAATCTCTATAAAAAGCTAATAACATTTAGTGGAATATGTATAGGGATAATTTTAATTTAGGAGATGAGAGTATGGATATAACTTTAATATTCAAAGTAGCTGGTGTAGGAATTTTAATATCAGTTTTAAATATGATTTTGACAAAAGTAGATAGAAGTGACTGGGCAACACTTACAACCCTTGCAGGAGTCGTAATTGTTTTGGGGCTTGTGATAGGGGAAATAAGCGATTTATTCAATACTGTTAGAACAATGTTTAAATTATATTAAAAATTTAAGTTACAACAGAAAAATAAAATGGAGGTGGTATTTTGGAAATAATCCAAATCATAGGAATTGCCATAATATCAACCATACTTTGTTTATTCATAAAAAAGGACAGACCGGAATTTGCAAATTTTATAGCTATTACTGCTGGAGTAATTATACTTCTATCTGTAATCTTAAAACTAAATTTTATAGTAGAAGAAATAAATAAACTGGCTGACAGAGCAAATATTCCATCAATGTACATATCTTTAATAATAAAATTAATAGGAATAGCATATATTATGGAGTTTGCAGTGTCACTTTGTAAAGATTGCGGGGAAAACAATATAGCTGCTAAACTCGAGTTCGGTGGAAAAATTATAATTATGAGTATGTCTTTTCCGATACTGCTATCAATAATAGATGCGATAATCGGAATTATACCGTAGGAGAAAGATTATGAAAAATAAATTTAAAATAATATTAATAGCTTTATTTTTTATAATATCTATGAATAATATAAGTTTTGCAAATGAAAATAAAGACAATACAGAGTCAAGTACACAACAATACAAAGTATCAGATGAAACATCACAAAATTATATAAATAGGCAATTAGAAAAAATTAATATAAGTAAGTTGGAAGAAGAACTTAAAGATAATGAAATCTTTAAAAATATAGATTTAAAGCAATTTGCAAAGGATTTAATCAAAGGAGATGCTAAACTTACAGATTTAATAAATACCGAAAATATAAAAAAATTAGTAATAGATCAATTAATAGCAAGTCTAAAAGTAATTACTATGATAATCGTCTTAGCATTATTATCATCAATTCTCAAAAGTATAGAAGGCTCTTTTTCATCAGGTGAAGTAAGCAAAATTGTAAATTACATAATTTTTATAACTATGGTTACGTTAGTATTAGTCAATTTTAAAGATGTATTATCAATTGCATATACAACAGTAAATAGCATAATAAGCATAGTCAATGTAATTGTACCGATATTATTGACATTATTAGCAGTAGGGGGTCTTACAACGACATCAGCAACATTATCACCAGTGTTTGTGGGAGGTGTGTCTATAATAAATATGGTATTTAAAAATGTTATTTTTACACTTATAACATTGGCATTTTGCGTACTAGTTATAAATAACCTATCTAAAAACATAAAATTAAAGAGATTTTCAGAATTACTTAAAAAAGCAAATGTAGTAATTGTAGGAGCAGCTTTTACAGTTTACTTAGGTCTTGTATCTATACAAGGGATATATGTTACATCATTTGATAAGTTTGCTGTAAAAAGCGCTAAATTTGCAGTAGGAAGTTTTATACCTGTTATAGGGAGTTTCGTATCAGATTCAGTAGATTTATTGTTATCTTCTTCGATTTTATTAAAAAATATTTTTGGAGCAGTTGGACTTATTTTATTAGTTGGAATTTGCTTTATACCTCTCATAAAGATTTTTTCAATAATTCTAGTATATAAAATAGGTGCTGCAATAGTTGAACCTATAGGAGAGGAAAATATATCTTCCTTTATGGATGAAACATCTAAACTTATGACAGTTATTTTAATTTCTGTATTAGCAGTACTAATAATGTTTTTTGTGACGATAAGTATTTTGACATCACTTAGTATTACTTCATAGATAAAAATTATAAAAAGTTTAATAAAAATATAAATTAATCTAAGGGGGTGGATGAGATTAAAAGTTGGATAATCTGTATCTTAATAGGAGCTTTTATTATAAATATAGTAGATATGGTACTTCCAGAAAGTAAATTAAAACCTTATATTAATTTAGTTTGCAATTTTATATTTATATTTATTGTAATTTCACCAATTGTAGGTTTTTTCTCAAGTGACGAGTCATTTGAAGATAAGATACTAAAATCTATGACTGATTATAACGAAAGATATGTAGAGAGTAATAAAGATTTAGTTGATAATAACAGCAATTTTAACTTAGATAGTGAATACCAGAGCAATTTAAAAGATGTACTAAAAATGAAATTAGATGAATATGGATATGAACTTGAAGATATAGATTTTAATGGAACTGATATAGAAAGTCTTAAAATAAAAGAAAAAAATAATGAAGGAGATTCTGAATTGGAAGAAAATAGTAAAGATAAAGATAGTTCGAGCAAAGACAGCGAAGTTTTTAAAAATAATACGACAAACAAAAGTGAGAATAAAGATAAATTAAAAAACGACTTGATAAAAATCTTGGAAGTATCGATTGATAAAATTGAAATTGATTAATAGGAGCGAGTTTTATGTTTAAAAAAATAAATTTTAATGAAAAGGAAAAGAAAAAATTGATAAGCTTATTAGTTGTAGGTGCGCTATGTGTTGTAAGTCTAGTAGCGCTAAATATAATACAAGGAAAAGAAAAGGTAGCTGATGCACAAAAAGAGGAAAATACAACAACAAAGCAAAGTGAAGAAGCTCAACAAGCCTCTAGTAGTGAAAAAGAAAAAGATGATTTAGAAAAACAGCTTACAGCAATATTAAAAGAGATAAATGGTTCAGGTGATGTATCTGTTATGATTACTTATGATAATAGCGAAGAAATAGAGCCAGCGTATAATTCAAGTGCTACAAAAGAAACTACATCAGAAACAGATTCTTCAGGTGGAGAAAGAACAGTTGAAACATCAAGTGAAAATAAAACACTAGTCACTTCAAATTCTTCTGATCCTATAGTTATAAAGACTAAAGAAGCAAAGATAAAAGGTGTTTTAGTAGTTGCAAGTGGAGCAAAAGATGCTCAAGTAAAACAGACATTATATGAAGCTGTTCAAACAGCACTTCAAATATCAGGACATCAAGTTGAAGTTTATGCTAAATAAATACTTTGCATAAAAAAATAGGGGGGATTTTATGAAATTTAATTATAAAAACAGGGGATTTGTAGTTTTATCATTGAGTTTGATGTTGATTGCAGTAGGTGTAGTTAATTATCAACTTAGCAAAGATTCAACACTTAGTGTTTCAGATGAATTTAAGGCTTATGAACAAGCTCAAATAGATAAAAATTCTCCTGATGATACTACATTAGTAGATAGTATAGATGGCAAAGTAACTACTGATGATAAAGATAAATCTACAGAAACTTCTAATTCTAAAGATAATACTAAAGATACAGCTAAAGAAAATTCAGACGTAGAAAACTTGGCTAAAGAGACAAGCAAAGAAATAGAAGATACGCTAAATTCTAAGGAAAATATAGATAGCGATACATATATAGTAGATATGAAAATGACTAGAGAAAAACAAAGAAATCAACTTACAGAACAACTAAATGAAATAATAAACAATCCATCTACAGCTGATGAAGCAAAAGTAGAAGCATCAAACATGAAGGTTTCAATAGTAAAAAACAGCGATACAGAACTACAAATAGAGAATTTACTTTTAGCTAAAGGATATGATGAAGCAATAGTATTTATAGACGGAGATAAAGCAAATGTTGTCGTAAATATGGAAGAAATTAAACAAAATGATGCGACTAAAATATTTGATATAGTTTCAAATCAATCTGGAATCAGTCGCGAAAATATAAAACTTACAAATAATAGATAATTGATAAATTTTAGAATAAATTGATAAGAATGGGTTTATAATAAAATTAAGCCTTATTTCTTGCAAATTATAAAAGGATTTGATATTATATAATAAATAATAACCTAAGAATAGGGGGTAGTGTGTCATGGAAAATAATAATTTAGGACAAGTTAAAATATCAAACGAAGTGATAGTTACTATAGCTGGATTAGCAGCTTTAGAAGTTGAAAATGTAGAAACAATAACTACAATAACAGATAAACTACTTAAGAATAATGGTGTAAAAATTCAAATAGATGAAGAACAAATAATATTAGATATTTATGTTAATATCGAATTTGGAGAATCTATACCAGATACAGCTTTCAAAATACAAGAAAATGTTAAGAATACTGTAGAGACAATGACTGGACTAGAAGTATCTACTGTAAATGTACATGTACAAGGAATTACTTTCTATAAAGAAAAAGCAGAAAAAGAAGAAGCAAAAGCTCATAAAAGAGAAGAGGCTAAATTAGCTAAAGCTGCAAAAAAAGAAGAAGCTAGATTAGCAAAAGAAGCTAAAAAAGCATCAAAATCTGAAGAAAATGATGAAAATGACGAAGACGATGAAATAACAATAGCAGAGTAAGCAATAAAAACCCTCTGAAAAATCAGAGGGTTTTTTTATTGCAATATAGTGTATAATAAGTCTGAAGGAGGATTAAATATGAAAAACATAAGAGCAAAAAGAGAGACAAGTAGAGAATATTTAATGAAATTAATGTATCAAACATATATATCAAACGGAGATATAACTGATTTAGAAAATGAAATGGAAGAATTCTTACAAAACAACAAAGAATACATAGTAAGTAGATATAAAGAATTAGTTTTAACTTATTCAGACAAAGATGTAGACTTTGAAGGACTTTCATTAGAAAAATGTGTTGATAGAGTTTACTTAAATGAAATGTGTGATATTTTAAGATTCAAAATTGATTATATAAATGAACTTATAGAAAACAACGCGAAAAACTGGTCTATAAATAGATTTTCAAAAATAGACTTAGCAATATTACAAATAGCAATAGCTGAAATATTATCTGATTTAAATATACCAGATAGAGTTTCTATAAACGAAGCTATAGATTTAGCAAAAATGTATTGTGAAGCAAAAACACCTAAATTTATAAACGGAATTTTAGGAAGTGTTGTAAATGAGATCAAGGAGAGATAACATTGTAATAGGAATAGATACTAGCTGCTATACAACTTCTATAGCAGCTATCTCTTTAAATAAGGATATAATTTTAAGTGAAAAAATAATGCTTAAAGTTGACAAAGATTCAAAAGGGCTTAGACAAAGTGAAGGTGTTTTTCAACATATATCTAATATAGGAATATTAAGTGAGAATATAAGTGAAAAGTTAAAAAACTACAATATAGTTGGAGTGTGTGTCTCTGAAAAACCAAGACCAATAGATGGCTCTTATATGCCAGTTTTTACAGTAGGGCTAAATGCAGGAAAATTAATTAGTGCAACACATAATTGTCCTTTTTTCGAGACAACACATCAAGAAAATCATATAAAATCTAGTTTATTAGGGAAAAATCTATTAAACGAAAATAGATTTTTGGCAGTTCATATGTCTGGAGGAACTACAGAAATAGTATTAGTAAATAAAAATGAATACAACGATTATGAATTTGAAATTATCGGTGGAACAAAAGATATAAGTTTTGGACAACTAATAGATAGACTAGGTGTAAAACTTTCTTATAATTTCCCATGTGGTAAGTATATAGACGAAAATGCATTAAAATCCGATATAAAAATAGAAAATGGATTGAAAACTAGTGTAAAAGACGGATATATGAACTTATCTGGATTAGAAAATCAATTAAATAAAATAATGGAAAATGATGATAATATAGATAAATATTACTTATCAAAACTACTTATGGATACTATAGTGAGATGTATGCTAAAATCACTTAAATATCTATGTGAAAAATATGAAGCTTATGAAGTAGTATTTGCAGGCGGTGTATCTGCAAGTAAATATATATCTAAAAATTTAACTCAGAAATTGAAAAAGTATAATGTAAAAGCTTATTTTACAGAGTCTCACTTAGCTACAGATAATGCTGTAGGTTGTGCTTTGATAGGAATTGAAAATTTAAATTTAGGAGAATAAATATGAAAATAAGGGCTTTAGACGTAAGTGAAGCAAATTCGTATATAAAAAGAATTTTGATAAATGACCCTATACTGTGCAACTTAAAAATTAAAGGAGAAATTTCAAATTTTAAAGTTCATAGTAGCGGCAATGTGTATTTATCGCTAAAGGATCAAAATTCAAAAATTAATTGTGTTATTTTTAGAAATGACTACGATAGAAATTTAAATTTAGAAAATGGAACAAAAGTAATAGCAAGTGGATATATTTCAGTTTATGAAAGAGATGGTTCTTATCAACTATACATAAAACATATAGAAATAGCAGGGATAGGAAACCTATATATTGAATTTAATAAATTAAAAGAAAAATTGCAAAAAGAAGGTTTATTTGATTATAAATATAAAAAGCCAATACCTAAAATACCAAAATCTATAGGTGTAGTAACTTCGCCAACAGGAGCAGTAATTAGAGATATAATAAACGTGACAAAAAGGAGATATCCAAAAGTTCATATAAAATTATATCCAGTAAAAGTCCAAGGTGAGGGTGCAAAAGATGAGATATGCGAAGGTATAAGATTTTTCAATGAGATTCACAAAGTCGATACGATAATTATCGGTAGAGGCGGTGGTTCTATAGAAGATTTATGGGCATTTAATGAAGAAGAAGTGGCCAGATGTGTATTTGAATCAAAAATACCTATTATATCTGCTGTAGGACACGAGATAGATTTTACAATATGTGATTTTGTATCAGATATGAGAGCGCCTACACCATCAGCTGCTGCAGAAATTGCAATACCGGATGTAGATGATTTATATTTCAAATTAGAAAATATAAAAAGCAGGATGAATAAATCGTTGACTAATATAGTTAATTATGACGAACAAAAACTTAAATATACATTTAATAGAATTAATACTATTTTAAATGATTATATTATAAGTGATAAAATTTATGATTTAGATAAGATTATAGAAAAGTTAAACAATAATATAGAAACTAAAATAAATAAAGAAGAAATGAACTTAAAAAATTTAGGTTCTTTACTTCATAATTTAAGCCCATTAAGAACATTAGATAGAGGATATAGTATAATAAATAAAGAAGATGTAGTTGTGAATAGTGTTTTAAAAGTATCAGAAAACGATGAAATAGAAGTAGTTTTATCTGATGGAAGTTTAGATTGCACTGTAAATAAAATTAATAAAAAAGAGGGATAAAAATGGAACTTACATATGAACAAGCTTACTCAAAGTTAGAAGAAATTTTAAATAAACTTGAAACAAACAATGCGTCACTAGATGAATCATTAAAACTTTATGAAGAGGGTATAAAACTCTATGCTACATGTAATAAATTACTTGATAAAGCGAAATTTAAGATAAGCAAATTTAATGAAGATCAAGAGCTAGAAGATTTCGACTTAGAGGAGGAATAAAAATGGCATTTAAAGAAAATTTAAATACAAAATCTGCATATATAGAGGATTTGTTAAAAGAGTATATGCCAAAAGAAGAGGGATACCAAAAAACGATTTTTGAAGCTATGAATTACAGTTTAAGTGCTGGCGGAAAAAGATTAAGACCGATACTTACTTTAGAAGCTACAAAAATTGTAGGAGGAGATGAAAAAGAAGCTGTACCATTTGCTATGGCGATAGAGATGATACATACATATTCATTAATCCATGATGACCTGCCAGCTATGGATAACGATGATTTTAGAAGGGGAAAACCTACTAATCACAAAGTATTTGGAGATGCAATGGCGACTTTAGCTGGTGACGCTCTTTTAAATTATGCTTTCGAGATAATGCTTAAAGAATCAATAGGAAAATCAAATCCAGATAGAAGGCTAAAAGCTATCTATGAAATTGCAAGAGGCGCTGGAATATATGGTATGATAGGCGGACAAGTTGTAGATATAGAAAGTGAAGATAAATCAATAGAAAAAGAGAAACTAGATTTTATACATATGAATAAAACAGCTGCTATGATTGTAGGATGTATGAGAGCGGGCGCAATTATAGGAGATGCAACAGAAGAAGATTTACAAAATATAACTAGATATGCCAAAAATATAGGTTTGGCTTTTCAAATAGTAGATGATATCTTAGATATAGTTGGAGACGAAAAAATATTAGGAAAACCTGTAGGAAGTGATTTAGAAAACCATAAATCTACATATCCTACTTTAATAGGTCTTGAAAAATCAAGAAAAGTAGCAAAAGATTTAATAGAAGAGGCAAAAGATAGTATAAGAAAAATATCAGGGGATTTCAGCTTTTTAGAAGGTTTAGCTGACTATATAATTTCTAGAGACCACTAATCTAAAGTATATTTAGGAGGAAATATGACAGACATTTTTCAAAATAGAATTTTACTTATTAGTATATTTTCTTGTTTTTTAGCACAATTTATAAAAATATTTACGGGAAAAGAAAAAAGAATTGACTTTAAAAGAATTATAATTTCAGGAGGCATGCCTAGTTCGCATAGTTCATTTGTAACATCATTAGCTATGCTTGTGGGATTTGATAAAGGATTTGCATCTACTGAATTTGCAATAACAGCAGTATTTGCAATTATTGTAATGTATGATGCTTCTGGAGTTAGAAGAGCTGTCGGAAAACAAGCTGAGATTTTAAATCAAATAGTAGACGACTTTTTCCACGGGAAATTTGACCAACATAAAAAGCTAAAAGAATTAGTTGGACACACGCCAAAAGAAGTTTTATTTGGAGCTTTATTAGGAATAATAATAGGGATAGTGATGTCTTAGTAAAACAAAATTTAAGAGATTTCTTAAATTGAAAAAAAAATAATAATATGATATAATTCTAATGTTTAAAATATTGATAGAAAGAATATACTTTATTTAAAAGAGTATATTCTTTTTTTAGCAATAAAATATGATTTAAGACAAAATAAAAAGAAATTTATTATAAAATAAATGAAAGGTAATTTTATGAAGAAAAGAATAGATGTTTTATTAGTTGAACAAGGATTTTTTGAGAGTAGAGAAAAAGCAAAAAGATCTATAATGGCTGGATTAGTATTTGTAAATAATCAAAAATGCGACAAAGCAGGTACAGAAGTAAATACTGATGCCAAAATAGAAGTAAAAGGAAATCCAATACCTTATGTAAGTAGAGGTGGATTAAAATTAGAAAAAGCAATGAAAAACTTTGATATAACTTTACAAGATAAAGTTTGTATGGATATAGGTGCATCGACTGGTGGATTTACTGACTGTATGCTTCAAAATGGAGCTAGAAAAGTATTTTCAATAGATGTAGGTTATGGACAATTAGCTTGGAAATTAAGACAAGACGAGAGAGTTGTCTGCATGGAAAGAACTAATATAAGATATGTAACAATAGAAGACACTAAAGAGTTTGCAGATTTTGCATCTATAGATGTATCATTTATATCTTTAAAATTAGTACTTCCAGTTGCACATAACTTAATTAGCCCAGGTGGAGAAATCGTAGCACTTATAAAACCTCAATTCGAAGCAGGTAAAGATAAAGTAGGTAAAAAAGGTGTAGTTAGAGAAAAATCAACACATGTAGAAGTAATCGAAATGGTTTCAAAATTTGCTGTAGAAACTGGATTCTCTATATTAAACCTAGATTATTCACCTATTAAAGGACCAGAAGGTAATATAGAATACCTTATTCACTTAAAAAACAGCAATGAAGGTTATACATTTAATGAAGAAGACTATAAAGAAAAAGTAATTAAAGTTGTGGAAGATTCACACAAATTAAATCATTAATCAAAAATTAGTCGAGAAAGAGGGGGTTTACTATGATCCTTGAAATGTATATGAAAAATTGCGCTTTAATTGAGGAGTCTAGACTAACTATAAATAACGGTTTAAATATATTAACAGGGGAAACAGGAGCAGGAAAATCTATAATTATTGAAGCACTTGGTTTATGTCTTGGAGAAAAATACGACAGGTCCTTTTTAAGAAAGGGCACTGATAAAGGTATTTGTGAAATAGTAGTTTCATCACAAAGCTCCAATTTAAAAGAAGTCTTAGATAAATATGATATTGATTATGAAGACAATCAAATTATAATTACTAGAGTTATGTATGCAGACGGAAAGAGTGTAGCAAGAATAAATGGACGAACTGTCAAGATTTCAATACTTAAAGAAGTTGCATGTACAATAGTTGATTTACATAGCCAACATCAAAATCAGCTTCTATTTAATAAAGATACACATATTAAATTTTTAGATTTATTTGGAGAAAAAGACATTGAACCTTTAAAATCTAATTATAAAGAATCATACAACCAATTTAATAAAATAAAAAAAGAGTTAAATGATTTAAATGAAAATAAAGATGAGATGGAAATTCAAAGAGAAATTGATTTAATAAAATTTCAAATTAATGAAATCGATGAAGCTAATTTAAATGAAGAAGAATACGACGCTCTAAAAGCTCAACGAGAACTATGTAGAAATAGTGAAAAGATATATAATAATTTAAGCCTTTCATATCAAAAATTATATGAAGGGGATGTAAACGCCGTTGACTTAATAGGAATGGCAGCAAAAGAGCTAGCTGATATTGCTTCTTATGACAAGAATATAAGCGAGTATAGTGAAAATATAGAGAGAATTATGTACGAACTTCAAGATATTTCTAGGGAAATCAGAGACTATAAAGAAAATATAAGTTTTAATCCTTATGAGATGGAAGAAATCGAACAGAGAATAGACCAAATTAACAACTTAAGAAGAAAATATGGAAGTTCTGTAACAGAAATATTTGAATATAGACAAAAAATACAAGATAGATTAGATGAAATTTTAAATAGAGATGAAAAAGTTGCATCCTTAAAATTAGAACTAGAAAAGTTAGAATCTGTTCTTTACGATAAAGCTAAGCAAATAAGTAAGGCAAGACAAGATGTAGCTATACAACTACAAGATGTTTTAATAAAAGAGCTTCACAGCTTAAATATGAAAAATGTATCATTCCAAGTTGATTTTAAAGAAATAGCATTTAATCAAAATGGATGTGATGATGTAGAATTTATGGCATCATTCAACTTAGGAGAAGATATAAAGCCAATATATAAAGTAGCATCTGGTGGAGAAATGTCTAGATTTATGCTCGCATTTAAAACAATACTAGCAGATATAGATGAAATAGATACATTAGTATTTGATGAAATAGATACAGGTATAAGTGGTATAGCAGCTCAAATTGTAGGAGAAAAATTATCTAAAATAGGTAAGAAAAAACAAGTTATATGTATAACACATCTTCCTCAAATAGCGGCTAATGGACATACTCATTATAGAATCGAAAAAAATACATCTAATGATAGAACATATACAAATATAAAAGAATTGACATTTGATGAGAGAATAGATGAAATTGCTAGATTAATAGCAGGGAATAATATAACTGAAAAGACTATTGAGCATGCTCATGAAATAATTGAACTAGCTCAATTGAATTAATATATAAGGTCTCTATTAATTTAAAATAGGGATCTTTTTTAAAATTAATGAATAAATAATAAAAAAATACAAAACATAATATATGCTATTGTGAATTAGAGGTGATTTATATAAAAAGGATATATTTAGTTGTATTTATATTATTGTTCAGTATTATAATACTACATAACAAAAAAACTGAAGTAGTAGCAAATTTTTTTGAAAGTAAAAAATATGTATATGTATTGGGAGATATTGTCGGCATTAATGCAAAAACAGATGGAGTTTTAGTTTTAGCAAATGAAGAAGAAAATATAGAATACATAGATAAATTAAGAGAAGGCGACAATATTTTATATATAGAAGATACAAAAATAAACTCCAGCCAAGATGTATACGATATTTTAAATAAATTAAAAAAAAATAAAGTAAACATAAAATTAGAGCGTAATGGTAAAATAATTACGAAATCCATAAAAATTAAACATGAAAATGGAATATATAAATTGGGCTTTTGGGTTAGAGATAAGGTGTCGGGTATTGGTACAATGACATGTTATGACCCACAAAAAAATCTATTTTATGCTATTGGTCATCCTATTTATGACATAGATACTAAAAAACAATTAAAAATAAAAGAAGGAAATATCTCGAGTATATCAAATTTAGAAATTATAAAAAGTAATTCGGGCAAAGTAGGGTATATAAAAGGAGATTTTGACAATAAAGAGATAATTGGAAGTTTTTTAGAAAACTCTAACTATGGTATAGAGGGAAAAATAAATCAAAATTTATCTTATAAATATCAAAAAAAGAAGATGGAAGTAGCTAGATTTAAAGATATAAAATTAGGAAAAGCTGAAGTATTATTTCAATCAGATGATAATAAAGTAGAATCTTACGATATTTTAATCAACAATATAGATAAACAAAGTAAAACTTTGGAGATTGAGATAATAGATAAGGATTTAATAGATTATACTGGTGGTATAATACAAGGTATGAGTGGCGCTCCAATCGTACAAAATAACAAATTAATTGGAAGTATTACATATGTTTTGAAAAATAACCCAAAAAAAGGATTTGGAATTTTTATAGGAGCAATGATAAAATAGGGAAAATAAAACAAATTTAAATTTAAATGAAGGAAAACAATTTTATAATGTCGAATAGCTTAGTATACTCGATTACGATGAAAATTATTTTCAAAGTATTATACTAAAAAAAATTTTAGGTAGTATATTTACTTTTTCTCAAAGATGAAAAATTTAAATATAATTAAGGAAATTTATATTATAATAATATATTAATGGGGGGAATTACAATGAAAGATAAAATAAAAATAGTTTTAGCTGATGATAATAAAGATTTTTGCCAAGTATTGAAAGAATATCTGTCTAATGAAAATGATATAGAAATTTTGGGAATAGCAAAAGATGGAGTAGAAGCTTTAGAATTAGTTAAGGCAAAACAGCCAGATTTATTAGTATTAGACGTAATAATGCCACATTTAGACGGATTAGGCGTTATAGAAAAACTAAATACTATGAATTTAGATAAAATGCCAAAAATAATAGTACTATCAGCAGTAGGACAAGACAAAATAACACAAACAGCTATTAACTTAGGTGCTGATTATTACATAGTAAAACCATTTGACTTTGTGGTATTTATAAACAGAATAAGAGAATTAGTTTTAAATAAACCTGTAGTATCTCAAGCTAAAGCATCTAAAGCTGTTACTGAACTGCAAATGAGCAGAACAAATGAATATCAACAACCGGGTGCAGGAAATATAGAAGCAGAAATAACTAACATAATACACGAAATAGGAGTACCAGCTCATATTAAAGGATATTTATATTTAAGAGAAGCTATAAAAATGGTTATAGACAATGTTGAATTATTAGGAGCTGTTACAAAAGAGTTATATCCAAGTATAGCTAAAGAATTTAACACAACTCCAAGTAGAGTTGAAAGAGCTATAAGACATGCTATAGAGGTTGCATGGAGTAGAGGAAAGGTTGATACTATAAATCAATTATTTGGATATACTGTACATACAACTAAAGGAAAACCTACAAATTCAGAATTTATAGCTATGATTGCAGATAAATTAAGATTAGAGCATAGTATAGTTAAGTAAGAAAAAAGCCTTCTAGATATATAGAAGGCTTTTTTAAGGCTTAATTTAATAAAAATAAATTAGATATTTTTACAAACTTTTAGAAACATAACGATTAGTTTTTTATACATTGTAAATAAATATTGAATATTTGACAATATTTGATAAAATTAATAGGGGAAAATACACATATAAAACTTACATATTCTTAAAATAATAGATATGTATATTTCAAAATGTAGTAATATGTTAAAATTTATATTAGAATAAGTGAAGTACAAAGTGTTGATAGACTATAACATATTTAATTTTGCAAGTATTAAATACAAATTTACTTGTTTTATTAGGTAGTTAACGGGCTCTTTCGCCAAAATATTTATTTTGAGTGAAAATAATGGTATAATATTTTAAGATTTAAAAATTTACGGAGGTTAATGAAATGAGAGTCGAAGCCCCAATTAAGGTAGACAGAAAGACAAAAAAGCTTGCAAAAAGACTTTCTGCTGGAGAAATTGCTGTTATAAATCATATAGACATAGATGAAGTCGCAGCAAACTCTTTAGTTGAACGTAAGATAAAACTTGTTATTAATGCAGCTCCTTCAATAAGTGGTAGATATCCTAATAAGGGACCAAAAATACTTATAGATAATAATATTCTGATTATAGATAATGTAGGAGAAAATGTATTTGAAGAATTAAAAGAAGGACAAGTTATAGAAGTAAACAACGGACAAATCTATAGAGATGGTCAATTTATAGGCTCAGGCGAAGTTATGGACAAATCTGTTGTTGAAAAAAGAACACAAATTGCATATGAAAATATGTCGGTAGAATTAGATAGATTTATAGATAATACTATAGAATATGCAAAGCGTGAGAAAGGATTTATATTAGGAGAAACTGAAATTCCTAAAATGACTACAAACTACAAAGATAGACATGTTTTAGTAGTTGTAAGAGGACAAGACTATAAAGAAGATTTAGCTACAATTAAATCATATATAGAAGAAATGAAGCCTATACTTGTAGGGGTTGATGGTGGTGCAGATGCACTTCTTGAATGCGGATACAACCCAGATGTAATCGTAGGTGATATGGATAGTGTTACGGATGAAGCTCTAAAAAAAGCTAAAGAAATAGTAGTTCATGCATATGTAGACGGTAGAGCACCAGGACTAAAAAGAGTACAAGACTTAGGTTTAGATGCTGTAGTTTTCCCAGCGCCGGGAACAAGTGAGGATATTGCTATGCTTACTGCATATGAATATGGTGCAGAATTAATCGTAGCATTAGGATCACATTCTAATATGATAGACTTCTTAGAAAAAGGAAGAAAAGGAATGGCTTCTACATTCTTAGTTAGATTAAAAATAGGAGCAAAACTTATAGATGCAAAAGGAGTCAATTTACTTTATAAGAGTAAACTAAAAATGAAATATATATGGGCCTTAGTAATAACAGCTATATTCCCTGTTATAATAATTGCTTATTTATCTCCAACTGTACAACAACTTATTAAATTACTACAATTAAAAATGAAACTAAACATGTAAAATAGGAGGACTAAATATGAATATAAATATGAAATACTACATCGTAACTATAGGCTCTATATTTTTAGCATTAGGTATAGGAATTATAGTAGGTTTCAATTTAAATTACGACCAAGAATTAAGTAAACAACAAAGTGAGGTTTTATCAGAATTTGAAGATAGATTTGACTCTTTAAATCAAGAAAAAGCAGATTTAAATACTCAAATTGAAGATTTAACTAAAGAACAAGAAAAATTAACATCTTATATATCGCAAAATTATAATCTTTTAATTACAAATGCATTAACAGATAGAAATACTGGAATAATAATTACTAATGAGAAAAATGATTATAGTGAAGAAATAGAAAACTTAATAAAAGATGCAGATGGTCATTTAGCATTTAATATAGTAGTAAGAGATACTATAGAAGATGAAAAAAAATTAAAAACTTTATCAAATGATATAGATAAAGAAATAAAAACATCTCAAGATTGTATAAACTATATAATGGACTGTTTAAATGGTGATAATGCACAAAAAGATTTAGAAAAATTACAAGAATTAGAGTTAATAGAAATCAAATCTTTAAGCGATGATTATGCTTCATACGATTCTGCAATTTTAGTAGGAGAAAATGAAGACGAAAACATGCAAAAAACATTTGAAGTAAAAGAAAAAAATATTATATCTAAATTAAAATCAGAGAAAAAATATTTAGTAGCTGTTCAAAGAGAAGCTAGCAACTCAAAATTTTTAAAATTATGCTCAGATTCAAAAATATCAACTATAGATAATATCGATTCTGAAATCGGAAAAATATCTTTAAGTATGTTAATAAAAGATGAAAGCATCGTAGGAAACTATGGAACAGGAGAAAATGTTACTGATTTAATGCCATTTTCAAAATAATAAAACTTACAAAAGTTATTAAGGAGATGTAAGATGAGCTATATAAGTATAATAATACCAGCTTATAACGAAGAAAATAAAATAAAAGATACTCTAGAAAGTATAAAAGATATTAAAGAAATAGACGAAATTATAGTAGTAGATGATGGCTCTAGTGATAAGACATCAGAAGTTGCAAAAAGTGTAGAAAGTCAAAAGATAAATGTAATAACACAAAGCAAAAATAGAGGTAAAGGATATGCTTTAAATAATGGTCTAAGAGAAGCCATGAAAAGAGCAGATATAATAGGATTTTTAGATGGAGACTTAGGAAATACTGCAAGTGAAGTTGAAAAACTAATAATACCTATTATAAATAATGAGTGCGATGTTACTATAGCTAAATTCCCTCCAGCTAAGAAAAAGGGAGGTCTAGGATTTGTAAAAAATCTAGCGAAAAACTCTGTCTATGAAATGACAGGAGTGGAGCTTACTTCAACTTTATCAGGTCAAAGAATATTCAAAAAAGAAGTTCTTGAAATATTTGATGAAATACCATTTGGATATGGTGTAGAAGTAGGTATGACAATAGACATATTAAAACACAATTTCAAAATAAAAGAGATATTAGTAAATATGACTCACTCAGAGACAGGAAGAGACTTAAAAGGATTTATCCACAGAGGTAAACAATTCTATCACATTAAAAAAGTTGTAAGACAAAAGAAAAAAGAGTGGAGGTAGTTTTATGACACAATATATTTTTCATGCAATACTATTTGTGTTAGGTTTTTTAGGAACATATTTTATGATACCTCTTTTTAAAAGTATGTTACTTAACTCAAATGTAATTAGACCTAATTATAAAAATGAAATGATCCCTGTTGGAATGGGTATAGTATTTTTACCTATGATGATAATAAACAGTATAATATTAGGATATATAACTATGAATACAATATGGGCTGTAGGTAGTACAAGTTATTTAAATATGAATACAGTATGGCTTTTATGTTTAGCATTATATATATTCTCTATGGTATGTATGTTCTTTGCAGGTGCATTAGACGACTTAATTGGAAACAGAAGTGTAAGTGGATTAAAAGGTCACTTTAAAAGTTTATTAAAAGGTGAACTTACTACTGGTGGATTTAAAGCTTTATTTGGAGGATTTGTAGGATTAGTTGTTTCTGTATGTATTTCAAATGATATAGTAGATATAATTGTAAATACATTAATCATAGCACTTTCTACAAACTTAATGAATTTATTTGATTTAAGACCGGGAAGAGCTATAAAAGCATATTTAGTAATAATGATACCTATATATATAACATTAACAGGATATATAAAAGCATTACCACTTCTTATATTTCCAAACGTATTAGCATACTTTAATACTGATTTAAAAGCTAGAGGTATGATGGGAGATACAGGTTCAAATGTTTTAGGAATATCAATAGGTGTTTTAATGGCATTTGGATATGGAATAAAAGTTAGAGTTGCATGGTTAGTATTTTTAGTGCTTATGCATTTAATTACTGAAAAATTCTCTCTTACAAAAATTATAGAAAAAAATAAAGTATTAAAATTCATAGATGACTTGGGAAGGTAATAATATGATTAGTAAAAAAGTGGGGATTGTTGAATCTATAAAAAGTAGTGACGATGATTTACAAGATATAAGAGTAAGTATTGATGGACAAATTCAAAGAGCATACAATTATCCTAAAATGACTGGAAAAGTAAATGAAGGCGATAAAGTTATTTTAAATACGACAGCTGTAGAGCTTAGCTTAGGTACAGGTGGATATCACTTTGTAATAAGCAATTTAAATAATATGGAGTCAGATTTAGACGCAAATGGACATATTATGAAACTTAGATATACACCTTATCAAATAGTTGTAGATAGTGTAGAAGACCACGAAAGTAAGTATCACGATCTTATAAATGATTTTGAAAGCTTAGACGACTTACCTGTCGTTGTAGGAACATTACATAGTATGCTTACACCTTTTGTAGCTTCATACAAAAGAAATAATCCAGACAAGAAAATCGCATATATAATGACTGATGGTGCTGCCTTACCACTTTATTTAAGTATGAATGTAAAAAATTTAAAACAAAAAGGCTTAATAAATTCCACTATAACAATTGGAAATGCGTTTGGTGGAGATTATGAGTGTATAAATATATATACTGCTCTTATAACAGCAAAAGAAATCGCAAAAGCTGATGTAGTATTTGTAAGTATGGGTCCTGGTATTGCAGGAACAGGTACTAAATACGGATTTACAGGAATAGAGCAAGGACAGATACTAGATGCTGTAAAAAAACTAGGTGGAAGACCTATAGCTATTCCTAGAATAAGTTTTGCAGATAAAAGAGATAGACATCAAGGGATATCACACCATAGTATAACTGTATTTGATAAAATTGTTAATGTAGATGTAAATATACCTATAACAATTTATGAAGATGAAAAGTTAAATAAAATTAAGGCACAGATAAAAGAAAATAAATTAGACGAAAAACACAACATAGTATTCGTAGAAAATAACAAATGCAAAGAAGATTTAGAGCACTTTGGATTAAAAGTTAAGAGTATGGGAAGAAATTATGATGAAGATAGTGAGTTTTTCGATTCTGCAAGTAGTGCTGCATATTATTTAATGGAGGTATGCCATGATTGAGAAAGAAAATACTGTAAGTAGTGACTTGATATATACAGGCAAAACTGTTAGTTTGAGAGTAGATACAGTTGAAGTGCCTAATAAAGGATATCAAAAAAGAGAAATAGTTGAGCATAACGGTGTTGTAGCAGTAATAGCTATAACAGAAGATAACAAAATTATTTTAGTAAAACAGTATAGAAAATCAATTGAAGATGTAGTTTTAGAAATTCCAGGTGGCAAGTTGGAGTTAAATGAAAATCCGAGAGAATGTGCCATAAGAGAATTTAGAAAAAAGACAGGATATGATGCAGAGAGTTTTAAATTAATACACAAGTTTTATCCTTCAGTAGGTTTTTCAAATCAAATGATATTTATATATCTAGCTAAAAAACTTGAAAAACTTGAAGATAAGCAAGAAGAGCAACAAATAGAAATAAAAGAAATAGACTTTGATGAAGTATATAAAATGGTTTTAAATAATGAAATAGTAGATGGAAAGACAACTTTAGGTATACTGCTATCAAAAGATTTAATTAAATAAATATAAAAGGAATAACCTCCTCTAAGTTAACATAATATTTTATGTAAAGATAGAGGAGGTTTTTAAATTGAGGAAAAAAGATTTTTACAAGAGAAACAAAAGCTTAATAATTATAAGTATAATTTTTATTATATTTGTAATAGTTGGATCATGTCTAAACAAAATGGATAGTAGTAACTTAGATAATATATCAAACCAGATAGGAAAAATAAGTTCTTACTATGACGGAAATATAAACAAAAAAGATTTTATTTTTACAAACATAAAAGAATATATAAGATATTTAGGGTTGATAGGTTTAGGGACTTTATTTTTCTTTACATATCCAGTTGCTATTATTGTGTTTATAGTAAAAGCTATGTCTATAGGCTATACTATAAATACAAGTATTATACTTTTGGGATTTAGCAGTTTTAAGATGTGTATTATTGTATTTTTAAAAAATATTGTTATAGTACCTATGTCGATAATTTTAATCGAACTATCGATAGGATACATAAAAAGTGTTTATAAACAGTTGAAAAAGAATAGACAAGATAGTATAGTATCTTTAGGAAAAGAGTTTGTATTAAATTTAATAATTATTATGTGTGCTTCTATTATATTACAATCAATACTAAATATAATAAGTATTAGCATAATACAATTCCTAGCAAGATAAAGGAGTTAAAAATGAAGGTTTTAAAAGAGTATTTAGATTATATAGAAAAAACTAAAAAATTATCAAAAAATACAGTAGCATCTTATAATAGAGATTTAAAAAAATATATAGAGTATTTAAACAGCAAAGAGATAAATATTTTAGATGTAGTTGAAAATGATATAATAAGTTATTTGATTGAACTTGAAAAAGAAAATATATCAGTTTCATCAATTTCTAGAATGATATCTTCAATAAAATCATATCACGATTATTTATTTTTTAATGGACTGGCTAAAAATGACCCAGCAAAAAACATCAAAAAACCTAAAGTAAAAAGAGAAGAAGTAGAAATTCTTACAGAAGAAGAAGTAGATAAGCTTTTAAAATTTGAAGATTTATCAACACCAAAAAAAATAAGAGATAAGGCTATATTTGAAGTTTTATATGGGACAGGGATTAAAGTTTCAGAACTTATTGATATGAATTTAGAAGATATAGATTTGGATATAGACTATATATACTGTGGAAGCTCCAAAAATCAAAGAGTTATACCTCTGTGTGAAGCTACTAAATTTTATTTATTAAAATATATAAATGAGTCTAGAGATTTATTGACATATCCAGAAGAAAAAGCATTATTTGTAAATGCACAAGGACAGAGATTTACAAGACAAGGACTTTGGAAATTAATTAAAAAATATGCAAAAGAAGCAGACATAAATAAAAATATAAATCCTACGACGCTTAGACACTCTTTTGCAATACATTTATTAAATGGTGGTGCAAATGTAGCTGTTGTAAGCAAAATATTAGGGAATTCTAATTTATCAAGCTTACAGCTGTATTTAAAATATATAGATAAAAATCTAAGAAAAGAAATCAAGGAAAAACATCCACGCGAAAACGACATAAATTTTAAATAGTAAAAACCTCTATAATCTCATAGAGGTTTTTTTATTCTAAGGAAATTATACATTATATGGTTTGTGGATAATGTATAATTTCTAACCTATTAACTAAAGCAACGGAATCTTTGATTCGTTGGCGATATGAGCGAAGCGAATTTTTTATTTATTAAAATTAAAATCTATGTTTATAATATGTTAAATTTGGAAATACTATAGAAAAATATTTGTCTAAGTATTTTGTAATAAGTATTTTATTGTTGAAATATTGCTAACTAAGTTTTATAATAAAGAAGATACAAATATATCAAGGAGAAAAAATATGAAATTAAGTAAAAAGAGGGTTATCATATTGGTATCTTCCGTTATTTTATTAGTACTTATAGGAGCACTATTTGTAGCTTATGAAGGCGGACCTTATGATAAAAATAACGGGAAAGACATAGTAGTTGATATTCCTATGGGTTCAACTGTTAGTAGTGTGGCTGATATTCTTAAAGAAAACAACCTGATAAAAAACGAAGTTCTATTTAAATTAAACTTTAAAATGAAAAATAACGCTTCACATATGAAATCAGGAAAATACTTATTAAGTCAAAAATTATCTAATTCTGATATTATAGAAAAATTAGTTTCAGGTGAAATATATCGAGATGGTATTAAAGTTACTATACCAGAAGGATCTACATCAAATGAGATAATAGCATTATTAGTAAAAAATGAATTAGGCAAAAAAGAAGACTTTGAAAAATTAGTATCAAATCCAAGTGAATTTTATAGTGATTTTGAGTTTTTAGATCAAAAAGATATAAAAAGTTTAGAAGGATTTTTATATCCAAGTACGTATTATTTTGATAAAGATGCAAAACCTAAAGATATAATAAAAGAAATGCTTAGTCTATTTGATAAAAGCTATACTGATAAATTAAAGAAAAAACAAAAAGAAAGAAATATGACTCTTCAAGAAGTTGTAAATTTAGCATCTATAGTCGAAAAAGAAGCAGTAATAGATGAAGATAGACCTATTATAGCTAGTGTATTTTATAACAGACTAGAAATAGGAATGCCTCTTCAATCAGATGCGACACTTCAGTATATCTTTGAGACAAGAAAGAAGAGTATAACATATAATGATTTAAAAATAGATTCTCCATATAATACTTATATTAAAAAAGGATTACCACCGACACCTATTGCAAATCCAAGTATAAAATCAATAGAAGCAGTACTTGAGCCATCAAATACTGATTATTTATACTTTGTAGCTAGCATAGATGGAGGCAATGTTTATAGTAAAACATATGAAGAACACAAAACAAATGTAAACAAATACAGAAAAGACAGAGATGAAAGAAATAAAGCATTAGAAGAAGCATCTAAAGAAAATAATTAATAATAAAAGTTTTGTATGGATTATATCTTAAATTGGGTATAATCCATATTAATGTTTAATAGAAATCGAGGAGTGAAAATTTTGAGTAATATAGTAAATAATGTCGTTGAAGATTATATAAGAGAGACTTTAAAAGACACAGAAGGACTTTTAAAAGAATTAGAAATATATGCAGAGGAAAATAGTGTACCAATAGTACACAAAGAAGTGGCAGATTTATTAAAAGTACTTTTAAAAATGCAAAAACCAAAGAGAATTTTAGAAGTTGGATGTGCAATAGGGTATTCTTCTATATTATTTGCAACAACATGCGGAGAAGATTCTGACATAACAACATGTGAAAGAAATCCAGTTATGATTGAAAAAGCTAAAGAAAACATAAAAAGAGCTGGATTTGAAAATAATATAACAATACTTGAAGGTGATGCAGTTGAGCAGCTTCAAAATGTAGAAGGTGAATTTGATATGATCTTCTTAGATGCTGCTAAAGGCCAATATAAATTATTCTACGATTTAGTAATAGATAAACTAAAAGTAGGTGGAGTATTAATATCAGATAATATCTTATATAAAGGTATGATTGCTAGCGACGATTTAGTAGTTAGAAGAAAGAAAACTATAGTAAAAAGAATGAGAGATTATCTAGATTATATCTGTAATTGTGATTATCTAACGACTTCACTTTTACCAATGGGAGACGGAGTTGCTATAAGTTATAAAGACAGTAAAAGAGGAGAGAATAAAGATGCATAAAATGGAGCTTACTTGCTATGCAGGAAGTTTAGAATGTTTAAAAGCAGCACTTGAAAGTGGTGCAGATAGCGTATATGTAGGAGGAGAATCTTTCGGAAGAGATACTTTATCAGATGACTTTTCAAGAGAAGATTTAATAGAAGGTATTAAGTTTGCTCATGAAAACAACAAAAAAGTATATGTAACAATTAATTTACTTCCACATAATAAAGATTTTAAAGAGTTCGAAGCGTATTTAAAAACTTTAGACGAATTAAATGTAGATGCTGTTATAGTTTCAGAAGCTGGTACTTTAATAACAGTAAAACAAATTTTACCGGAAATGAAAATACATTTAAGCAATGTTTCAAATGTATACAATTACGAAACAGCTAATTTCTGGCACGAACAAGGTGTTGATAGAGTTGTAATCTCAAGAGAGTTATCTATAAAAGAAATGGAAACAATGAGATTAAATACACCTGAAAGTCTAGAATTAGAAGCATATGTTCATGGACCAGTAATAATGTCTTATTCAGGAAGAAAGCTAATAACAAGTTATTTAGAAAGCAAAGGAAAAGACAACTATTCTTCTAAGAAAAAATATAATTTAACAGAAGAAAAGAGACAAGGTCAATATTCTCCTGTTTATGAAGATGAAGCAGGAACAATATTCTTTGCAAGTAGAGATTTATGTATGATTGAATATCTAGATAAATTTATAAGAGCAGGAGTGAGTACTTTAACTATTGAAGCAAGACTTAATGATGAAAAGTATGTAAGAGAAGTTGTGCCAGTTTATAGAAAGGCAATAGATGACTTCTACAATAATAACTTCGAGTACAACTGTACTGAAGATATGTTAGAAACATTAAAAAATGCTACTCCTAGAAAGCATACAACAGGATTCTATTTAGATGAAACAATAGATTACGATTAATAAAAATATAGTAGGTTTTAATTAAAATTTACAAATTATAGAAATATAAAAATAAAAGTATGGACCCCTTAATTATTGTCAAAAATGACAAATAATTAAGGGGTGATTTTATGTCTAGAAAAATAAATAATATCAATAGAATTCTAGCAAAACGAATTAAAAATGGTTTTTATATATTTTTAATAATATTTTTAGCATTAATTATTAGACTATCATATTTAAGCATTTATAAATACGAATCTTATAGCAGTAAGATAGAAACTCAAAGTACACAAAAGGTAAATTTAAATTCTGGAAGAGGGATTATTTACGACAGAAACAATAATCCTCTGACAGATACAAATAGGACACAAGTGATAATAATGCCTAAAAGTGTTATTACAGATAATTATAAAAATATAAACACAATCAAAACAGTTACAGGTTTAGATGAAAATGATATCTTCAAAGCAGTACAAGATCAAATTGACAGTGAATTAATAGAAATAGAAGTAGGAAAATTAAGTACAAGTCAAATAAATAAATTAGAAAAAATAAATATAATTGTAGAACAAAAAACTAATAGATATAAAGACGACAACCTACTATCTCATACAATAGGATACATAAATAAAACCGATAGAAATGGAGTAAGCGGTATAGAAAAGAATATGAACTCAGAGCTTAAAAATTCCAACGAAAAATACATATCAGTTTTTAAGGCAGGAGATTTAGGCAAAAAAAGCGGGCTTAAAATAATTGAAGGTAGTATATCTAAAGTTACAAATAACAATAAAAATTTAAAACTTACAATAGACTCTAATATACAATCTCAGGTAGAAAAAATAGTAGATAAAGAAGAAAATCCTACAGCAGTAGTAATTTCAGACGTTAAAACAGGAGAAATACTTGCAATGTCATCGAGACCAAACTTTAATCAAAATAAAATAGAAGATTCAATAGACAAAACAGATGGCCAATTGCAAAACAGAGTAATATCAGCAACTTATCCACCAGGTTCTGTATTTAAAATGGTTGTATTGTTTGCTGCATTAGAAAATAAAGTAATAACAAACAGCACATATTACTACAACTGTACGGGAAGTGAGCAAATAAACAGCAAAGAAAAATTAAATTGCAATAATTTATCTGGACATGGAATACAAACCCTAGCAGAAGTATTTGCAAACTCATGTAATACTGCATTTTATGATATAGCAAAAAAAGTAGGAAAAGATGAAATTTATAAAGCGATTGAAAAACTTCATTTAAATGAAAAAATAGATATTGGATTAGATGAAGAAGTCGAGCCTAATATACCAGATAATATCTCATTGAGTAATTTGTCTATAGGTCAAGGCTCACTAGGTTTTACTCCACTACAAATAAATCAAATGACACAAATTATAGCTAATAATGGTCTTTATAAGCCATTATATATATACGATAGTATAGTTGATGACTCCATGAACGAAATAAAAAAATTATCTACATCTAAGAAGGAAGAATTGATATCACCTTATACATCAACACAAATTAAACAATTTATGATAGGCGTTTCACAAACAGGAACAGCTAAATCACTAAGTGATTTAAAAGGTGGATGTGGTGTTAAAACAGGGACAGCACAAAGCAGCGTAAACCATACAAAGGTATCGCATGGATGGATAACAGGCTTTTATCCAAAGGATAATCCTAAATATGCAATAACAGTCTTAGTTGAAGGTACAGAAAAAAACAGCAAGTCTGCAATACCTATTTTTAAAGACATATGCAATAGTATAAAATAATAAAAATATATATAGTGATTTAATATGTAAGTCAATGTTATAAAAATTTTACTTTATAAAATAAAATTTTTACATCGAAAACGGAAACTTCTGAATCAATAAATCATATAATTTACTTTATTAATTCGATGGTAATATATTACAATATTTTCTTGTTTTTTTAATATTTTATATGGTTCGAAATATTTAAATTGG
>NZ_CABQXJ010000037.1:0-27526 GCF_902468165.1 uncultured Intestinibacter sp. | reverse complement strand
TACTGTAACATGAACATAAACTTATGAGCTATTTTTTTATCCATTTTTAAGTGTTGCACTTAATATGATAATTCATCTTATAAATAAATATAAAAAAGGACATATTTATAAAATCGATTTTATAAATATATCCTTTCCTATTTATCTCATTTTTATTCAATATTAGAAATTAGCAATACATAGATATTTCATAAATAGTTCTTTATATTCTTCGTAATATCTTTCTCTATCATTAAATATTATAGCTAAGTTAAAAATAATATTTCTATCTTTTAAATCTTTTAAGTTTTCTCCATCTGCTTTTATATCGTAAATTACTCTATCAAATTTGTCTTTTTTCTTTTTATATAAAGTTGCATTATATATTTTACCACCTTTATTTTTTATAAATTCTATAGCTTCATCTACATGTAAAAGCTCTCTAAAATCTTTATCTTCATTATCTAATATTTCAAATCCAGCTATATTCTTTTTAGAATATAGATACGTTTTATTTATATAGTACATAATCTCTCCCCTGATTCACGTAATTTTAAAGACTATTTACTAAAGATAGTTTTTTTAGTATTTTGGAATATCTCTCATCAAATAAATCTATATAGTTATTTTCTTCATCTAATATATACATTATTTTTTCTTTTGAATTAGAAGTTGTAAATACAGCGTATTTTTTGCCTTTCATCTTTACATTAAAAATAGTTGAGTTAAAAAATCTCATTTTACCATTTCTTAATAGATCATTAAACTCATTTATAAGTGAATTTTTAATTATATTCCTTATAAATACCCTTGGATTTTTATCATATATATCTATAAGTTGTTTAAATATTTTATTGTCATGTGAAAAAGTATCTATATTTACTATCACCTTATCTTTTGTAAAGTGGAAATAACTATTATAGTCTACAAGTCCCAAACTAACACATGCATCTTCTTTTATATTTTCTAGAAGATAAAGTATCTTATCACTTTTAGTATATAAATTGATTAAATAATTTAAAAAGAAATTTATATAATATTCGTCTTCATATAATAAGATGTCTTTTGGAGCATAAATAACTTGATATGAGATAGAATTTAACTCATGAGTACTATATGTAGAAAACTTATCTTCTTCTTTTATAGGCATTTTTATATTTACAACTATACCTTTATGTTTTAATTTATCTATTTCTTCATTTATTCTCTTTATCATTGTTTCTCTATCTATCATATTAAATACCTGCTTCCAAATTATCTTGTAATTTTAATAATTTATTTATTAGTTTAGATTTTTCTAAATCACAAAGTCTCTTGTCTTTTATATATATATAGCAGTATGGTTTATTTGTTTTATTATTCATATATTCATAAGCACTAAAATAATATAAACTTTGAAACTCACCATCAATAATAACTTCTACTACTTTAGATTTAAACAAAGTTTTTATTTCTAAATCATCTAATGCATCTTCAAAACACTTCGGAAAATAGTAATCTTTATATTTATTTGGAATATATATTTCATTTTTAGTTTTTCTCAAAACAACTACACATGATAAAGCTTCTATCTTCATATTTTCAAATTCACTTTTTATAAATTGAACGCAATTATATATATCATCTATATTAAAAGGATACCTAAAAATTATATTGGCACCATCTATAGTTAATTTAGGCTCTCCTAATTCTAAAATAAGCCCTTCAATATCTACTAAATACTGTATATATTTTATAGTGCTTATACCTTCTAAAAACTCTTTTAGCTTAGATAAATATGTAGTTTTAAAATTATATAAATTATCTATATGTCCGTCTAGTTTATAAGTATCTATTAAAGAAGACGTAACTCTTATCGTATTATCTTTATAATAATGTAGTTTAGGTGAACCTAATTTTTCTATTTTTTTAAGCTCATGAAATAAATCCTTTGTATTTTTATAATAAATACTGTCTAAACTATCAAGTATTGTACTTTCTTCAGTGAGCACTATATCTTTTATACTTTCATTTGAAAGACATTTTTCAATTGGCAGACTTATATCTAAATCGTATTCATCGAATAAAAAATTTATAATCTTGTCAAATTCTAAAATTACACTTTTTATATGTTCTTTCTTATTCATACTCCACCTTCTATTTACTCAAAAATATAGTCATTTTCTGTTATAAAGTCTATTATATCGTCATTATCTAATTCTTCTATAAATAATTCCTTTACGATTTTTCTATTTAGTGATACTAAGTCTTTAAGTGCAAGTACTGTAAATTCTGGCTTTAGTTTTAAAAAGAAATTAATTGCATTTTCAAGCTTTTCTATAAGTTCTTCATCTATATCATCTATAGATTTAATTTTATTTAAATATTCTAATCGAGATATTAAACTTCCAATTAATAGATATATCTTATCGTGTTCTGTTGGAATTTCTATATCTTTACCTGAAAGTATATCGTCTACACTTATAAGTTCATCTTTCAATTTACAAAATTGTAAAAAACTATTACATTCAATCTCACCAACATTTCCTTCTATTTTATATCTAAGTATATCGTCGTCAAAATCGAATATATTTGTATTTAATATATCGCTTACTGCGTGCCATGTTCTCGGTGAGGCAAATATCATAGAAGTGCTTTCCGGTACAAAATTATGTAGTGCCCCTGGCTTAAAATTTAAGTAACTTATTACAAAAGAATTGATTCCATTTTTATATGCAAAGTTTTTCTTCCATATATCTAAATCATATCCTATATCGTGGATTTCAAATCTATTTGCCAGCGGTGATGGCATCTGAACAAATACACCGTTGTCGTCTTCTCTATTTCCAAGTGCAACTATAAACCACCCTTCTGGCAGTATATATTCACCCAATTTTCTGTCTTGTATTAATTGATATGCAGCGGCTTGAACTCTTTTAGGTGCTGATGTAAGCTCTTCTACTAAAAGAATTCCCCTCTCTCCATCTCTTTCTACATTTGGCAAAATATCATTTGGAAGCCACTTTGTTCTAGTTTTATCTTCGTTTGGGAAAGGAATACCTTTTAGATCTGTTTCTGTATATAATAAAAGCCTTAAATCTATAAGACCCATATTTTTTCTTTCTGTTATTTGTTTTATTACTGCAGACTTTCCTATCCCCGAAGCTCCAAGACCTAGGATAGCTCTTTTTATATTATTATCGATATTAAACTCAACTATTTTTTCAAATTGTTCTATATTAATAGTAGACATATTTTAACCCCTTTATTTTTTAATTTTAAATTTATATGATTACTTACTAAAATTTTTACATATTTATTATTTTAGAACCCTTATATCCTTCAATATTTTTTGTAGTGGCATCTTCTGTGAGACACCAAATAACATTTCTAATTAAAACATTTGGTTTTGGAAAATAGCCATCAGTCAAAACTACAGCACATATATATTTTAATTTTTCATCTTTTATATAATAAAATGCTCTATCTACATTAGTTCCTTCTCCTCCAACGGGTCTAGCTTTTTTAAAATTATCTTTATCTATATCAAATACATCTTGGACTATACTATCAAAAAATATTGCCTTTCCCGTAGCATTAAAATCCTTACATATATTATAAGCCTGTGACATAAAGTTTTTTAAATCATCTTCAGAAATAGAACCTGATGTATCTATTACAAATAATATATCTTCTAGTTTATTTTCATCTTCATAAGCACCAGGTAAAATAAGTTCTCTATATAGATGATTTTTATCTGGAGTATCAAAAGACAAGTCATCAGATTCGATATTACTCAAATATCTCCTTAAATACTTGTACCATGGAAGTCTAGTACCGATTAAATCTTCAATTTTTCTAATTAAACTCCCTGGCATATCCCCCATAGATTTATTTCCCTGCATTTTATTAGTGATAATACTCTCCTGGATTATCCTTCTCATGTTTGATGAAGTTTTTTGTATATTTTTAGGTCTAATTAAGTCTTCTGTTATATTTTGATAATTTATATTTTGACCTAGACCACTTTTGCCTTGACCATTACTTTGACTATTATCATAAATATCATCATCTTTTTTTATATTTTTATATAGAATTTCATAAAGCTGTTCAAAAGACAGTTTTTCTAGTAATGCTTTATCTTCATCACTATCTACCATTAATGAGTCTTTTGGAAGTGTAATCATAATTTGATTTCGCCTAAATTCTTTTTTTTCCATATCTATATAATAGTTTACAAGATAATCCGCAGCTACATTTGCAATCTTAATATCTTTATTTGACATTCTAGTTGGATGCATAAAAATGCAGTGATAAAGCTGGTGAAGAATATAAAAATTCCTCTCACTTTCACTCAAACTCTCCATATATTCTCTATTATAAAATATTGTCTCTCCATCTGTTGATACAATATCTGTTGTATCACTTTCTTTTAACTCACCCAATTTCATCAAAATCACACCGTAAAACGGTCTTCTTTTTATTAAATTAATCTTTAATTTACTAATACTCTCCTCTATCGTCAAATCAACCACCCCTAATTACTTTCATGACTTAATTATAACTCTTTTACATATTTTAACAATAAATTTATAAAAATCTTTATTTTAAAAACTTTTTAAAACTCTAATTTATCTTTATATATATTTACACATCTTAAAATTATCCACAATTTATAAATGAATATAATTTCAAAAATAGCCCTTATAAATCAAATAATTTATAAGGGCTATTTATAAATCTACATATAATCTTTCGTATCTGTAGGTAAATTTTTTTCTTTTAATTTATATTCTATATTTTCTTTAATTATAGAATATATAATTGCAAATAATGGAACTCCTATTATCATTCCAATAAATCCAAATAATTCTCCCGCCACTAATATAGCGAATAATATCCAGAATGCTGAAATTCCTATAGAGTCTCCTAATATCTTAGGTCCTATTATATTTCCGTCAATTTGTTGTATTATAAATATTAATACTAAGAATACAACTGCTTTTGTCGGTGATTCAAATAATACAAGTACAAAACAAGGTACTGCACCTATAAATGGTCCAAAGAATGGAATTATATTTGTAACACCTACTATTACAGATATTAATACAGCATAAGGCATTTTAGCTATTGAGAATAGTATGAAACTAAGTACACCTATTATAGCTGAATCTATAATTTTACCACTTATGAATTTTCCAAAAGTATTGTTACTTCTGTGAGTTAATTCAAATATTCTATCTGCAGTTTTTCTGCTAAACATTGCGTTTACCATCTTTTTAGATAATGCATAGAATTTTTCTTTATCTAATAATAGATAAACTGATATTATTAGACCTAATATTATATTCCAAATACTAGATACTAAAGTCATAATTATATTTGCTATAAGTGGAGCTATTTCACTTATAAATGCTATTAGTTTTGCCGATATTTCTGCTAACTTATCATTCACAAAATTTGCAAGCTGATCATTTATTTCAAAATTATTAATTAATTCTTGTGTTATACTTCGTGCATTTTCCATATATTGTGGAATTTGATTTACTATACCGACCACGCTTTCTGTAAGCTGTGGGAATACAAAATGTATACTAAGGTAAATCATAACTCCAAATGTTAAATATGTAAGTAATATCCCTATCATTCTTTTTCTACTTTGTCTTATTTTATTAAAAACTTTTATATTCACTAATACTCTTTCTTCATAGAATTTTAGAATAAAGTTTAATAAATATGCTAATACAAAGCCAATAATAAATGGATATAATATTGAAATTAAATAACTTATTTTAGCACTAAATGATCCTATTTGTGATGCAAAAAAGTAAAATAAAATACTAATACATATAACAATTAAAGAGTATACAGCAACTGTATTATATTTGCTATTCCAATTTACTTTCATTTTTCCTTCCTTTCTCGCCAATTATTATAATTGCATGATTATCATGATAAGAATAATTATGCACATAATTATTGATACTAATTTGACCATAAAAGAATTATCCTTCTTTGGCTCTTCACAATAAACTTCTTCTAAGTCTATATCTTTATTTTCAACAATATCTGCTTTTACATACATTATTTTAGTTAAGTCAATTAAAATTTCATTGTAATTATTATACTTATCTTTTCTATCAAGCAATTTTTTTATAATTTTTATTACTGGTTCATTAAAAATAGTTATTTTTTCTGGGTCTAAGTTTATGCCTTTATCTATATTTTTTAACATCTCAAATTCTGTTTTTGCTATTTTAAATGGCATTTTTTTAAATAGACAATAGTACATTACAACTCCTATTGCAAAAAAATCACTTTCTATATCTGTATAATTTATATTTAATTGATGCGGTGATAAAAATGAAATATTGTCGTTCATTCTTATATTTACTCCCCCATTTGCCTTTGTTATCCCTAAATCATATATTTTTATATTATGATTTTCATCAACTAAAATATTATCTAGTCTAATCCCTCCATGATAAAAACCTTTTTCATCAAATATACTCATAGAAGTTACCATTTGTTTCATTATAAAAATAATATTATCTAAAGTTATATTATTTTTATTTACTAAATCAAATAGGCTTATTCCATTAAAATACTCACTGACAATATAATATTTAGATTCATCAGTTATTACATCTAAAATATTTGCTACATTGTCACAATCAATATTTGACATCATCATAGATTCATCTACTAGATTGGCTATAAAAGTATCTTTTATGGTAGTATTGTCCCTTATAACTTTTATATATACATCTGAATCTAATTGTAAATCTTTTGCTCTGTATAGTTTATCTATTTGTAAATCTTCATCTTTTTCATTATCAATTTTGTATCTATTATCTATAATTAACACTTTATCTCCCTCTTCCAAAATAACTTCATCATATTATATCATAAAAGTATGTCGCTAAATGGAAATTATTTAAAACTTAAGACTTTCTTAATGAAATTTTTGTATATTTTTATTTAAATCTATATTTTAAAAATTATACATTATACACAAAGCAGATAATGTATAATTTTCTTAGAATTAAAAAAAGACAAGCATATATGCTTGTCTCTTTTATCTATCCATTATACACAGCTGTATAAATTTGTTTTGTCTCTGATTTTCCATTTTTAGTTATTGTTCTATAAGTTTTTGCCCCTTCTAAGCCATTATAAGTAAACTTTGTAGTTTTTATACTTACGCCAACTCTATCTTTAGAACATCCATAAATTTGAGCTCCAGCAACTCCTCCACCTGCATATGCAGATATATATACTGGGTGGTCAAAGTTATTTGTAAATTTAAAATCACTGTCGCCGTCATTTACCATAGCATCTCTTCCTACAGGAACATATGCTGCTTTTTTACTGTGGTTTCTAACTTGTGTTATATCAAGTCCTGATAGTAAAACTGCATTAAATAAAGTTGTAGAACCTTGACATACACCTCCACCTGGTGCGTCTTGGTAATCTCCAGCAACTATAACTGATGCATATTTAAATCCATTACTTACAATTCTAGGACCTGTTGCATCGTTGTAAGAGAAAGTTTCTCCTGGCATTACTACACTTCCATCACATCTATCTAATGCTAAGGCTATATTATAATTTCTTCCATATTGAGATTGATTAAAAGTAGTTGAATAAGATCCAAGTACTGTGTCAATACTTTTCACATCTTCTGTTTTAACTCTTGGTTGTGTAACATCTACTTTTAAAGCTATTGTCTCATAATTTTTATCTTTATAAGCCTTTTCAATCGCTTTTTTATTAGTTTCATCATCGCATTTAAGACCCGTTTGTGATTCTTTCACTGTAATTCCACCTGATACTGAAATTGTAGCATCTACATATTTTTTATTTATTTGTTTAGATACTTGTCCTATTTCTTTATCTAATTTATCCTCATCATAAGATACTTTTATGCCTAAATCATGTCCCCCAAATTTTGTACGCATATAAGTCATTACATTTGATAAGTATGATTTTTCTCTTGTTAAATTATAGGCTTCATCTACTACTTGTTTTGTATTATACGATAAATCCACATCTTTTGCATTTATAGTATATTCTTCATTATTATAAGATAACTTAAGATTTTTTATAGGATATTTAGCATTTACAATATCTAGTGCTTCTTGTTTTGTCAGGTTAGATACCTCAATATCCTCTATATAAATATTTTTAGCTATTCTTCCATTATATAAATGTTTTGATGTCAAATGATTTATACCAAATACAAAGGCAATAATTATCACAGAAATAATTGCAATAATCATATTTCTTTTCTTTTTTGAAATACCCTTTCTCTTTACAGTAGTGTCTTCACTCATTCTTTCACCCCATTCCTATGTACTCTTTAGATTATATTTTAATTAGGAAATTAAAACAATAAAATCTTACAAATGTAACTATATTGTTACTAAAATATTAGCTTAAATTCCAAAATTTTATAAAAAAAACAAAATAAAACCTATTTTTATAACAATAGGTTTTTATTTTTTCCATATTTCTTAATTCTTCTTTTCTTTTTTTATTCCTTTAAATTTCCCTGAACTTCCTATAAATATAAAACCAAATTTATTGTAAATTTCATTTAATTGCATTAATGTAACTTCACCTTTTTGTAAATTTAAAAAAGTTATATCTTCTAATTTTCTTTCGTATCTCACAGTCATTTTAATCACTCCTAAAATTAAAATTTTATTACATCATATTAATTTATATTAAAAAATATTCCTATCTCTTTATCCAAACATATGTTCTGCAAGTTAATTATATACCAAACATAAGTTCTGTTTCAATATTTTTTTGGTTTTTAATGTAAAATTAGTCATTATAAAATTTATCCTCTTTATAGACTTTTTATAATTTAAAGACTACAATTTATATATACCTGCCAGAAAAGTTTGTCTAATCTGAAAGGAGTTAGGAGGAGTTAATATGAAAAGAGTTGCAGTTATAAGCGCAATACTAGAAGATCCAGATACCTGCCAACAACAATTTAATCAAATCGTATCTAAATATAAAAATATAATTAGAGGTAGAATGGGTATACCTTGTGAAGTTGAAAACATATCTGTTATAAGTATTGTAGTTGTAGGGGAATTAGATTCAATTAATAGTCTAACTGGTAAACTTGGTAAAATACCTTCTGTTCTTGTTAAAACAAGCATTTCAAAAAAAGAAGTTGAATAATTTAAACTAAAAAAATCTTCATTTGAAGATTTTTTTATAACACATATTTTATAACACATAGGAAATTATATTCCTTTTAAATTATAGATAATTATAATTTCCGTACATGTGTTTCAAAGAAATCTATCTTGTAAAATGTCTTTAGAATAAAGATTTCTTTATAATTTATAAAAGAGATATCTATGCCTCTTTTATTTATTTCTGATGTTTTTATTTTCATTAATTATCATAATTTTACATGTATTTCAAATATTTAACATTTTTATTGTGCTTTTCACTTAAAATATAGTATGATATAAAAAAGGGATATAGTATAGGGGGGCAACAAGATGAGAAATTCTAATGCAAATAATACAATACTCTTTAGTGAGAAGAAAAAAGAGTTTGAAAACAGTAAAGATAATCATAATTTCCACGATCATAAAGCACTAAAAGATAAAAATGCTGAAATTATTTCATTATCATCTTATAAGCGATTAAAATTCAAAAAAAACCATTTTAAAAAAGAAGGCCATGTAGATACTAATAAAAATAAACTAAAAAATAAAATCTTTTTAGTAGTTATTATAGCTTTATTTTTATTAATATTTATCACTACATTTCTAAAACAAAATTCACAAAGTGAAGTTCCTTCTAATACATTTGTAGCACAAAGTTCTGAAATAAATAAGTCCGATAGTTCAGCTTACAAAGCAACTGTAAAAAAAGTCTTAGGTAAATATACTAATACAAGCTATAATGTATATGTTTCTGAACTACATCAAAATGGAAACTTAGTATATGCTCAAGGATATTTTAGCGTGCCTAATGAAGGCAATGTAAATTATGACTTAATTTTGCAAGATAATTCGCCTACATCTTTAATAATTAATGGAAATGAATACATAAAATAAATACTCTTTATTAAAAATATTCTCAATAAAGAAAAATTTCAAAATATATGTATAACAATTGTAATCAATCATAAAAGAAATATTAGTTTTTATAAGCAAAAAAGAGAAATGAAGAATTTTCATTTCTCTTTTTTATTTTTACTAAATTAAGTTAATAGTTATTTATCTCTTTACATTGTCTTTTACTGCTTTTCCTACATTTTTGCCTGTTTGTATAGTTTCTTTAGCAACTGAACCTACTCCACCTATTACATCTTTTCCTATAGTCCCTACTCCATTTATCAATTCTTTGCCTATAGAACCTACTCCATTTATTAGTTCTTTACCTACATCTGATACAGGTTTTGTAATTTTATTCATAATATACACTCAACTCCTGTGATTAAAAAATCTAAAGTATTTTTTATATATTATGATTTGAGGTTTGATTTAGTTACTAAATATGTGACAAATTATAACATTTTAATGGCTTCGTCTAAATCAATTATATTTTTTTCATATAGTCCATATCCCATAAAAGCAGCTTTGGCCACTTTTATATCTATAAATTTAGACATTTCTTCATATTCTTTAGAAGATTTTATTTCTATTAATGTATTTTTTAATACTTGATTTTCATCGCTTTGATTTCCAAAGATATATACTATTTCTATTTTATCTGAAAAACCAATTTTTAATTCTTTATATGGATATAAAAGACCCAACATAGTTTTTGCTTTGTATATTTCTATTAAATCTTGTTTTAATAGGTTTAAATTATCGTCGTTTTCAAAGAAATTAGCCATATTATATATATCATTTATAATTTCTTTAGATGATTTTAAATTTTTATCTCCATAATACATTTTAAATAAAGCTAAATCTAAGTTATCGGTATTTTCATTTTCTACCGGCCATTTAATCCCTATCATATCGAATAAATAATTATTTAGACAACCTCTATACTCTATATCCCCTATAAAATAATCACTTTCTTTTCCGATTAATCCATAATTATTTTCTTTAGCTACAATATGTTTATATTCTCTCTCGCCTCCATCAGGCATTTCTATCTTCATCCATAAATCCATTTGTTGTTTTATTTTTGGTATATATTCTATTAATTTATTTGCCTTAGATAAATTATTAATTCCTGATATACATTCTACTACTACACTTTGACTATTTTCTGCTTTTATGTAATTTTTATCAAAATAACCGTTATATATATTTTCTCCTACTTCTTTTACTTTTAAAAGACTGCCTCCTCTATAATAGATATTTATACAATCTTTTCTAATTTCCATTGCTAAAGTAGTATCTGATTTTACATATTTTAAGATATTTCTTAAAATACCACTTTGTAAATCATAAATAAAATTATCTGATATTATCCTTTGCATAAAATCACCCCTTCGTATATTGCATTAGAAAAAGTATCACAATAGTTTATTAAGTATAAGTTAACCATTGTATAAAATAATTATTACAAAGACAAAATACATGCATGGCATATACTATACATATATTTTATCACAATTTATTAATTTTATATCACTACAGTTAAAAATCTTTACTTTAATCTCTACTAAAAATAGTCGTATATATAAAAAAAGTGCACCTTAAAGTGCACTTTTTTATATATATTAATGGTTAGATTATCCTAATATTTGTATTGTTATATTTCTAGATCCCCAACTGTAACATTGAGATAAAGTTGGCATGTATATATCTATTATATTTCCTTTTATTCCGCCACCGCAGTCTTCTGCTACGAATACTTTGTTTAATTCTTTTATATATACTTTTGATCTATATGGTATTACACTTGGATCAACTGCTATAACACCGTATCTTACTGGTGTTCCTAATGCTGTCATAGTACCACCTGTATAAGCTACTGCTCTAACATTTAATGTTCTCTTAACAGTGTATCCATTTACAGTACTTGAACTTCCTGATGAAGTTGAGCCTGATGTTGTTCCAGTTGATACATATGATTTACTAACCCATCCGTATCCACCGTTGTAGCTTATTTTATACCATCCATTGCTTTCTGCATATATAGAAACTTTTTTACCTTGATATACTGATCCTATTTTGCTATATGATGTTGAAGCCCCACTTCTAACGTTTAATGAACTAGTTGTTACTGTTCCTGTTTTTATAACAGTTTGTGTAGTTCCTGTTGAAGTTGATCCTGATGTAGTTCCTCCTGTTGAAGAAGAAGTAGTTGATACATATTTTCCACTAACCCATCCATGGTCTCCATTATAGCTTATTTTATGCCATCCATCTTGAGTATCTTTTATTTGAACTGTTTTACCTTTACTTACTGTTCCTAAAACTTTATGTGATGTAGAAGCTCCACTTCTAACATATAGTGAACTAGCTGTTATTGTTCCTGTTTTAGTTGTTTGCGTAGTTCCTGTTGAAGTTGATGACCCAGCTGAAGTAGATGAGATGTATTTTCCACTAACCCATCCATCATTTCCATTGTAGCTTATTTTATGCCATCCATTTTGTGTATCTTTTATTTCAACTGTATTACCTTTACTTACTGTTCCTAAAATATTATGTGATGTTGAAGCACCGCTTCTAACATATAGTGAATTAGCTGTTACAGTTCCGCAACTTGCTGCACTTACTGGAGTTGTTACTCCTAATGTAGTCATTACTGCTCCTATAATCGCTGTAGTTTTAACAAATTTCTTTAACATAAATTATTTTCCCCCTAAATTGTTTTTTATTAAGAAAATCTTTATTATAAATACTTTTTATTATAAATAATTTTTGATTTTGATTTCCTTAAAACTTGTTCCTTAAAACTTGTTTAAGTAATTTCTATTTTCTTAAATTACTTCAGCTTTTGTCCTGCTGATATATATATCATATTACATTTTCGTAACTTTTAAAACCCTTTTTTTGAAAAAAGTTACATCGTTGTTACTTTTTTGAATTAAGGCTTTTCTAATTATTTTCCTCTAAAACCCAGTAATTTCAACGTAATGACTATTTTTAGATTTTGTAATTTTTTTGTAATCTTTTTTGTAAATTTTTTTTTATTTTTTTCATTGTTTTTACTTTTTAGGGGGAAATTACTGCAAAAACCCGGAAGTTTTTTACTTAAATTCCTTCTATTAAAACTGTCATCATTCCACCACAGACCATACCCTCTTCTTCTGCAGCTTCACCAGTCATATCTATAGTTTCTATTTTTAAATTTTTACTGCCAGCCATATAAGCTGCATCTGTTATAATTTTCGCTTCAGCACATCCTCCACCTATTGTTCCAATTATTTTTCCGCTATCATATACAATCATCTTGCTTCCTGATTTTCTAGGTGTAGATCCTTTTGTAGATATAACAGTTACAAGACTTATTTTGTCATTTTTATTTTGGGCTAAAATTTCTAATACATCTTTATTTAACTCACAAGAGTTATTTACTTTAATTTTTTCATTTTTTGCAGCTAATTTACCTATTCTTTTTACACTTATTAATTCTGCAAGTATTGATATTGCTATTTCTTCTGGGGTTACAGCTCCTATATTAAGCCCAATTGGTGAATATATATTTTCTATTTTTTCTTTTAGATATCCCTCTTCTATTAGCTCTTCTTTCATGATTTTGACCCTTCTCTTTGAGCCAATCATTCCTATATAATTTAATTCATCTAGAGATAGTATTTTTTCTAAACAGAATTTGTCGTGCTTATGACCTCGTGTTACTATTACGACATAATCCTCTTTATGTATGTCCAATATTTTAAATGCATTTTCAAATGTATTGCATATCACATTGATATCATCACCAAATTTTTCTTTATTTGCAAAATACGGTCTATCGTCTACTACAGTTACATTAAACCCTACTTTTAATGCAAAATGACATAAATGGTATCCAACATGACCTGCACCAAATACAATAAGCCTATGCTCTCTTTTAAATACTTCTGCTAATACACTCTCATTTTCATTAATTTTTATATTGGCAATTAAATTCTTTTTAATAGCTTTATCTACATATTCTAAATTTTCTTTATCTAATTCATCTAATTTATATAGTTTTTTTTCTATCTCTTTTGTTTCTAAATTATATTTTGTTATAAGTGCTACTTCTTCACCTTTATCTAAATCTTCTAGTAGTGTTTGATATATTTGTCCGCTCATTTTATCACCTTTTTACAGTACTTTTATATTTTTTGTAGAGCACATATTTAATAATGCTTCTAAAGTTCCTCCTGCTATACATCTTGCTTTATCCGATATTTTATAACAATTTTGTAGTTCTTCTTTTCTTGGATCGATATCTGCAATTTTAAGACCTTTTTTAACATATGTATTGTCGTATATTATCCCTCTTAAAATTCCACTTAAAGATGCATATACATTTTCGCCACCAACTGTCGCTATAATTTGATTTTTTTCTACATAATCCGAAATTTTACTTATATTATTTATATTTCCTTCTCCTGGCGAATGTATTACTCGTTCTTTTGAATATCCTTTTATATCACCTGGAACTCCTGTATTTTTTGCTGCAAATCCGTCATATATAATTCTTCCTAAATTGTGTCCTCTCTTTGTTTCAATAACTGCATGCACATCTTTTCCCGCCTCAAATCCAGGACCTAAAGCAATAGTAATAGGAGCCATATCTATATTTGTCCCTATATTTTTTTTAGCTATTATGGCGTCTATCAATGCTACTGGCTTTATCTGACTTAACATTTCACATTTTTCATCTATTATTAAAGGGATATCTCCGTCTTCTAAAATCTGATATATTTCCTCTATATTTGATGCTAATCTACATTTTACTCCTTCAACTACCATCTCATTTTCAAATACGGCATTACAAAACGACACAGTTCTTCTTATTGCTGTCGGATGTTTACACTCAAGTACTACCACTTTTATATTGCATCTATGTAATTTATGAATAACTCCTGTCGCTAAATCTCCGCCACCACGGACTACTACTATATTATCCATAATCATTTCCTTTCTTATATTACTATTTATATTTTTATGAATTTATATTTTATAACTTGTAAAAATAACATCTATTTTAAATTCAAGACATAATTGTGCTATTTTTTTACATTTATCTAGATATTCCAATTTATCAACTTTATTTATAATTACTTTATACTTACAATTTACATTCTTTTTAAGTCCATTTTTATTTTTTATTATTTCTACTAAATCAAATATATTTATATTTTCTTTTATATTTTTGTGAAGTAATTTTGACACTAATTCAGGCCTGTGACAGATTTCTTCAATTTTTTTATCTAAACTGTCAAATCCAATAAGTCCAATTACTAAATCTGTTTCTTGTATTATTACAGGTTCATTGTCTTTCGGCGCTTTTAGAGGTAGTCGTTTTGAGCCATCACCTTCTATTAATAAAAAATCCGAAATATCTATACATCTTTTTAATGTATCTTCATCTAAGCTCTTTACTTTATAGTCGCTTTCTTTTTTACCTATTTTAATTAAATTGTTTTTTTGCAAAATTTTTTTAAGGTTTTCTATATTAAAATCTTCATCAATTAATAAAAAATCTTTATCTAATTTCATATGTGTAGTTGTTGTTATGATTGTTTTTTTATTTAAATTTGATAATTCATTTCCAAGCTCAAATATTGTGCTTGTTTTTCCACCTGCTCCAACTACAGTTATAACTTTATCTTTATTTAAATCTATATCTAGTGCATTTATTAAACTTTTTTCTTTTACTATATTGTTGTTTTTATAAGAATAAACTTGCATAAAAATCACCTTTTTATTTATTTTCTAATTGACTTTTATAGTCTATATCAATAAGTTCTCTTTTTTCTAAAACATCAAATATAAATAAATCATCTATATTTTTTAAAATTATTTTTTTTCCGCCCTTATCTCCATCTAACTTTAATAATTTATCTTTATATTTATCTGTAAAAATAGTTGGATTTAATAAAATACCGTCATTACTTACACAACCTAAATTCTTTTTACTTCTTATAAATTCATTTATAAATTTATTTATTGTTTCTTTTTTAATATATGGTTGATCACATACAATAAACATGTACGCATTATTAAATGAATTTGAAATTCCCAGTTTTATAGACTGAGAAATTCCAAATTCACTATTGTTGTTTTTTATTACTTTTATATCTTTATTTTTTAAATTATTTATTATTTCATCGTATTTTGTGACAAAAATTATTTCATCTATATTGTAATTGACTTTTTTTAAATCTATAAGTTTATCTAATGTATGTAAATACATTGGTTTTTTATTTATTTTATGTAGCAACTTATTTCCATTAAATCTTTTACTATTTCCAGATGCTAAAACGATTATGCTAAGCTTCAAGGTTATTTTTTAATATTCCCATCGCAATTTTCTCACTAGTCATAGGAAGCTCATTAATCCAAACTCCACTAGCGTTATATATTGCATGACATAATGCTGGAGATGGAGTATTTATAACTAATTCACCTATTGATTTTGCACCAAATGGACCACTTGGCTCATAACTTGATTCATATTCTACTCTTATTTTACCCATATCAAGTCTTGTAGGTATTTTATACTGCATAAATGAATCGTTTAATATTCTTCCTCGTTTGTCATATTGAACATCTTCGTATAGAGCCATACCTATACCTTGTACTAAACCACCTTCTGTTTGTACTGTTGCAAGAGCTGGATTTATTACTGTTCCACAGTCTACACATGCCGCATAATCTATTATTTCAACATGTCCTGTTTCTTTATCTAATTCTATCTCAACAGCACCTGCCATATATGGTGGTGGTGATACTGGAGTTTTCTCCTTAGCTGTTGCTGTTAATGTGTGGTTGCTATAACACATTACATTGTTTGCTATATCTTTTAAAGTTATGCTTTTTTCTTCTTTTACAGAGTATACTTTTTCTCCATCAAAATCTGCATCTTCTATATCTATTTCTAACATCTCAGCTCCTGCAGCTATTATTTTCTCTCTAAGCATTTGACAAGTCTTTATAGTTGCATTTCCTGTTAAATATGTTGTACTTGATGCATAAGAACCAGAATCATATGGAGATATGTCAGTATCGACACCATAAACTACTATATTGTCGACATGAGTATCTAGACAATCGGCTGCCATTTGAGCAAGTATTGTGTCACATCCTGTACCCATATCAGTTGCACCTATCATCATTGAATAGAATCCATCGTCGTTTACTTTTATAGTTACACTAGCAACATCGACATGACTTATTGCTGAACCTTGCATAGCTACAGCAAGACCAACAGATCTTACTTTTCCGTTTCCTAAATCTTTACATGGGTATTTTTCATCCCAATTTATCATTTCTTTTACTTTATCTAAACATTTTTCAAGTGTACATGAGTTGGCAGTTTCTCCATGATAAGCTGGCATATAGTCGCCTTCGTGTATAAGGTTCTTTTTCTTAAACTCAATAGGGTCCATATTCATTTTCAATGCTAATTTATTCATAGTCGTCTCTAATGCATAGACACCTTGTGTCGCACCGTATCCTCTATATGCTCCTGCTGGAATAGTATTTGAGTAAACACCGTCAAATGAGAATTTAAATGCATTTACATGACTTGTATATAGAGGTAATGATTTTTGACCAGTTAAACCTATAGTTGTAGGTGTATGGTCTCCAAAAGCACCTGCATTTGATAAAGTATAAAGTGAGGCTGCTTTTAAGTTTCCATTTTCATCGGCACCTAGTTTTACAGTTATTTGCATTTGATGTCTTGGGCTCGATGCTATTTGACTTTCTTTACGGCTATATACTATTTTAGCTGGTTTACCAGTTTTCCACGTAACTAATGCTGGGAATATCTCATTTACTACACTTTGTTTTGCCCCAAATCCCCCACCTATTCTAGGTTTTATTACTCTTATATTTGACTTTGATGTTTCAAGTGCAGTTGCTAATATTCTTCTAACATGAAACGGTACTTGTGTCGCTGCAACACAAACAAGCCTACCATATGGATCTTTATATGTATATGCTCTAAAAGTCTCCATCATCGTCTGTTGGTTTGCCTTTGTTAAATATGTCTCTTCTATTACATATTTACATTTTTCAAACTCAGCTTCTACATCGCCTTCTTCCATAACATCATGGCATATTAAGTTTCTTTTTACATCTGGTGAAATCGGAACTTTTACTTCCCAATCTTCTTCTGGATGTACTACAACTTCATTATCTAACGCTTTTCTAAAATCAAGTACTGGCTCTAAAACTTCATACTCTACTTTTATCATTTTTAAAGCTCTATCTACACATTTTTCATTTTCACCAGCTACTATTGCAACAGCATCCCCTACGTATCTAACTCTCTCATCTAATATTTTTCTATCATATGGACTAAGTTCTGGATAAGTTTGACCTGCAGTTGTAAACCTTGAATTTGGAGCATCTTCCCATGTTAATATACATTCAATCCCTGGAACTTTAAGCGCCACATCTTTTTTTACATTTTTAACTAATGCATGAGCATGAGGTGAACGAAGTACCTTTACTATAAGTGCATCTTTTGGTGCTATATCATCAGTATATACAGGTTTTCCTGTAACAAGTGACATTGCATCTTTTTTCATAACACGATTATTTACAAACTTCATGGTTTACTGTCTCCTTATTTCTATCTAAATATTTTTTTATAGCTCTTAATTGACCTTGATATCCTGTGCATCTACATAGATTTCCTGCTAAATACTCTTTTATTTCTCTTTCTGTTGGATTTTCTAACTCATCTTCCATAGCAAGAACATTCATTATAAATCCTGGAGAGCAATATCCACATTGTTCAGCTCCTTCTTTAGCTAAAAATGTCCCAAAATCTATAGCTCTATCTTGAACTCCTTCAAGAGTTACTACATGTTTATTATTTATTTGAGCTGCAAGTGTTGAACATGAAAGAACTGGCTTTTTATCTACCCAAACTGTACATAGACCACAGTTTGCAGTTTCACATCCTCTTTTAACAGAATAACAGCCCTTACTTCTAACATATTCAAGTAATAATATATCCGGTTCTATTTCATCTTTTATCATTTTTCCATTTAACCAAAACTTAATTTCCATATCTACATACCTCCAATTTCATTTATACATCTTCTAACTAACACTTTGCATAAATGACTTCTAAACTCTTTACTAGCTCTCATATTACTTCCAAACTCTAATTTAGACTCTACATAATCTGCAAATTTTTCTATTTCTTCTTTTGTAGGCTCATCACTTAGAATATTTTCTTCATCTAATATTAAAGCTGCCTTTTGTGGTCTAGCGCCAACCGCCACTTCAAATTTATCTTCTATTTTTGATACTGCACAAGTAAGTACAGGGAAGTCTGTAGATATATTCCTATGAGACATATAACTTATTTTTCTATTGTCTTTTTTTATTATAATTTTTTCTAATATATCACTATCATAAGGCATATTCACAAATTCTTTCATTGGAATTATTCCACCTTTATAAAGTTTTACATAGCTGTCTAAAGCTAATAAACATGTAAGAGGATCTGAGAATCCAAATCTTGAAAATATACTGCCACCTACAGTTGCACAATTTCTAAATTGGACTCCAACTATACTTTTTACACAATCTTTTATTGCATTATTAAAATAATTATTTAATCCCTCATGGACTTCTAAATCTCTAAGCCTTACCATTGCTCCTATTTCAAAACACTCATCATTTTCTTCTATTTTATCTAAATTTAAATTAGATAAATCTATAGCTGTTTGAATAGTTTTTTTACCCATCTTCATCCATAAAAGTCCGCCTAATACATTCGCCTTTTTACTTTTATTTAATTTATAAGCTTCTTCTAAGCTATCTACAACAACATATTTTTTAATTGTAAACATTAAATCCTCCTACTTTCTAAATGTATTTACATAAAAAAAGACAAACCCATAAGTCTGTCTATTTTGATAAAAAGAGATACGTTAAATTTCAAACGTTCTCTTTCCCCTTATATTTAAATACTACATTTTAACTTCATATCTAAATTTAACTTATTTTACCATAGCATTATACTTACTTCTATCTTATTTTATATATTTAGTAATTTTTATTTTGTATTTATGCTCCAACTTTTTGTGCGTCTTTTTGTTCATTATTTTTAGGCAAAATTAAATTTAAAACAGTAGCCACAACAAAAGTCATTATTATCCCATTTTCTGCAAATATATTAGATACCCAAGCTGGACATTGTGATAAAACTTCTGGAACATTTCCAATCCCAACACCTATTCCTATAGCCAAAGCTACTATAAGACTATTTCTTGCATCTAAATTTTCTCGAGATAAAGATTGTATCCCACTTACAAGTATCATAGAGAACATTATAACCGCTGCTCCACCTAATACTGATTGAGGCATAACTGAAAATAATGCACTTAATTTAGGACATAATCCGCATAAAATTAAAAATAGCGCACCTGTCATTATTACGAATCTATTTACGATTTTAGTAACAGTTACAAGACCTACATTTTGGCTAAAAGATGTATTTGGTAATATTCCAAATACAGCGGCAACTAAACTACCTACTCCGTCTGCCATAACACCACCAGATAATTCTCTATCAGTAGCTTCTCTATCAAGTCCACCATTTGTTATTCCTGATATATCTCCAACAGTTTCTACTGTAGTAGCTATAAACATAATACCCATAGCTATTATAGCTTCCATATTAAATTCAAATGGAACTACCATTGGATGTGGTAAAGAAAACCAAGCACTTTCTCTTACTTGAGTAAAATCTACCATATTCAAGCATATAGCTAATATGTATCCAACTATTATACCTATTAATATAGATGAATCATTTAAAAATCCTTTAAATTGTTTTAGTATTAATATTACTATTATAACTGTTGTTCCTACTAAAAGATGGTTTAATGAACCGAAGTCTTTGGCTCCTGCTCCTCCACCAAAATACTTAATTCCAACTGGTAATAAAGATAATCCTATAGATATTATAACTAGACTTGTAACGATTGGTGGGAATAGCTTTTTAAGTGGTTTTATAAAAAAACCTAAAACTAATTCTATTATACCTCCAACTAATGTAGCACCTATTATAGAACCATAACCATACTGTGCTCCAATTGCTTGAGCTGTACCGATAAATCCTGAACTTGTACCCATTACTATAGGAAGTTTTGCCCCGATTGGTCCTATAGGGTATAACTGAACTAATGTAATTACTCCTGCTACAAACATAGAGTTTTGAATAAGCATTGATCTTAAGCTAGAATCTATATTTAATAAACCACACACTATTATAAGTGGCGAAATATTTCCTAAAAACATTGCAAGAACATGCTGTATACCTAGAGGTACTGCTCTTTTAAGCTCTACTCTTCCATCTAATTCGTAAATTGACCCTTTTTTTTTCATAATACGCTCCTTATTAAATATTTACTAAATACTTCGAAATAACTTCTACTAAAATATACCACATACACAAACGTATTTCTATATTTTTTTTATATTTTTCGTATTTTTTTACACTAAATTGCATTTTTACGCTATATTTTACAAATCCAATTCGTGTTTTTATTTAATTTTGCTCTTATTTTAATTATTTTTCAATTAAATTTCCACTTAATAGTTTGGATATTAATTAAATTTAAGGTATAAAAATATTGATAAAATCTTCAAAAAGTATTATGATGAATTTTATATACAGTAATATCTAAATAAAATGAAGGGGGTAGTTTATGAGTAAAAAAAGAACACTGCAAAATAACTTAAGTTATGCTCTTAGATATATGTTTGATAATTATGGTATGAATATTTTCCTAGATTCTCAAAAATTTTTAATTACTCTAGATAATTTAATACCTACATTACAAGAAGAGTTATCTTTAGTTAAGTTTGCAATTGAAAAAAATGCAATCTCTACAATATTAAACGCTCACAATCAAAGAGATGTAGATAGAAACTTTGCTTATTTACGTGCAAAGACTATTCTTACAAAAAATGGAGTCGCAGAAAAAGGTGCAATATACATACTAGATTGTTTTTTATACGCGCTTGACTGGGTAGATGACTTCCCTGATTATGAAGATTTATCAGATGAAGACTTTAAAATTTCTGAAGTTATTAGCGAAGAAGAAAAAAATAAAGCATTTGACAAAAAGCTTAGTTCACAAGCTCACAACAAAAATAAACCAATTATATCATTAAACAAACAAATGCTTACTGAAACTAATGAAAATAAAACTTCACAAGTCGAACCTACTCATTTTGAAGAAAAAAATTTATCTTCTACTGAAAAAGAGCCTGTAGAAAGTACTCTAGACCAAGATGATACTCAAAAATTAGATATCCATAGAAATAATCCAGAATCAGAATCTAATTCAAAATATTACTTAAATCATAATTTTGAAGATAAAGACCAATATGATGACTACGATGATGAATATGAATTTGGTCCTAATTTCAAAAAAATATCATTAATAATTGCATCTATACTTGTTTTAGGTTGTATAGGATTCTTTATGTTCAAAAATTTAACTACAGAAGCCCAAGCAGTTGTATCCGGTGTTTCTATAACTACAGAATACCAGATAGAAGACGGTGTTTACGTATTACCTATAAATAAAGAAACTGATTTAAATGTTATAATACAAAGCAGTAATTCAAAAGAGTTAGATTTATCTAAATTAAGCTTTAAAATAGATGACGAATCTATTTGTACACTTAAAAATGATGATAAAAAATGTACTATCACAGGTTTAAAAGAAGGTAAAACTAAATTAGTAGTAATTTATAATAATGAAATTGTAGATTCTATAGATTTATCTTTCAAAGAATTTGTAGATGATAAAAATACAGTTAACTCTAATACTGAAGAACAAGATTCTAAAACTGAAAGTAATACGAAAAAAGAAAACAGTACTACAATAAATAAAAATAACAATAGTACTACAGGTGGCAACAGCAATAATAATAATAGTAGTAATAATGGAAATGGTAATAACAACAGTAATAATAATACTAACAACAACAATAATAATAGTAATAACAACAATAATAGTAACAATAATAACAACAACAATAATAATAAACCAAATCCAACACCTACTCCTGAGCCTACGCCAACACCTGACCCAAATCCAACTCCTACTCCGGATCCTACACCGACTCCAGATCCGACTCCGACTCCAAATCCGGATACACAGTCAAGTAGTGAGTTGTAAAACAAAAATTCTCTAGATAATATCTAGAGAATTTTTTAATTTCTTATTATGTTATAAAAATAATTGTTATGTGAAATAATAACTCTATAATAAAAAGTAAAGGAGTTTATTATGCCTAACGAAGATACAATTAACTTACTAAAAGAATGTGACGCAGGTTGTAAGATGGGTATTGATTCTATCGAGCAAATCCTAGATAAAGTAGAAAATAAAAAGCTATACGATATTATAGTAAAATACTTAAATGATCACCAAAAACTTCAAAATAAAATAACTGATAAATTAAATGAATTTGGATGTGCAGAGGAACAACCTAGCACTATGGCTAAAGCTATGAGCCATATGAAAATAAATTTTAAACTTATAAAAGGTGAACACGATAAAGAAATCGCTGATTTAATGACAGAGGGATGTAATATGGGTATAAAATCTATAAATAAATATATGAATCAATATCCAGCTGCATTAGAATCTATAAAAGGACTATGCTATGATTTAGCAGAACTTGAAGAAAATTTTGCAAAAGATATAAGACATTATTTATAAATTTTCATTTAAACACCCTAAAAAGTAGATTTATTTTAAACATATTTAAGGAAATCATATTTATCCACAATATTACAATAAAAAATGCCAAATATTATATGTTATATGGCATTTTTTATTGTCAAAAATTATAGCTCTGAAATTTCCATAAGCCTTATATATATTTTCTTTATTCTCAAGTTTATATATTCAATATATCCCCTTTTCATAATCCAGTCATTTACATCCATCTCATCAAATAAATCTTCATATTTCTCTCTTAAATACTCTATATTATCACTATGCATATTTAACATATATTCATATAAAAACTCATATGCATTTTTGTATGTAAATACATCAGTTTCTGAATTATTGACAGTAACTATCAATAACTGTCTTTTTTCATCTATATCAAACTCTGTTTTGTTCATCTCAAAACTCCCCATTTGACTTATTAATTTATCTACCTCTTCTAATAAATCTCTAGATTCTTTCAATAATTCAATCTCTCTCATAAAATCCCCCTAAAATTTTTATATAATTAAAGGCACAATATAAATTATATATTGTGCCTTATGTGTGCAAAATTAAATTTTAATTTTATATAATTTTAATTTTTCCACTCTGTATTACTTGTAAATTATAAATTTTAATTTGTTAAAAAATATATGTGGTTTAAATGTTATATTTTAATTTGTGAATTGTTATATTCATTTATACCTCAAGTATACTAAAGATAGTATTTTAATTTGCACACATATTTATTAAAAGAATAAAAATTCTATTAATCTATATCTATTAAAATCTCATTATTAGCTTTATTTAATGCAATTTCAAGCTCTAAGATTTCTTCATTTCTATCTTCTAAATACTTTTTCAACTCTTTTTTATTAAAATTCGGTTCTTTAACTCTATAATAAACAGAAGTTGCCGCTGCATCTACTTTTCTTTCTTTTGATGATTTAACACCATCTAAAATATTTTCAAAATTATTGACTTGCTCTCTTAGATATTTAATTCTATTTAATGTGCCTTGAAGGCTTAGCTTACCGTTTTTTGTTTCTATATAATTTTCATTATTTGCCTTAGATATATTAGTTTTTATTGTAGAAATCTCTTGACCTAATTCTATTATAAGCTCAAATTCTCTATTAAAGTCGACAACCTCATTACAATCATATCTAGTTCCATCTGATTCTAATATATACTCTTGTACTATATTTTCAAGTTTCATCATAGTATACATTTTATCTCTGTATATTCTCTCTAATTCAGATACTCTTAACATTGCTTGACTTATTGTACTTCTTTCCATAATATATTCCTCCACAAGTTTTAAATTATTTTTTCTTAAAAACGTATGTAATTCCTATTATAAATAAAATTGTAAGTAAATAAGATAATATATAATTATAGCTACTAGTTGCCTGTGATAATAATATTAAAATAATTGCAACTAATTCTAAAGATGAAAATAATATATTCTTAGCTATTTCAACAAATAGCCCGAAAAATATCCATACTATCTTCATATCCCCACTTACATTATTAAAGCCATTTTTATAATCTAAAATAGTGCCTGTAATAATATTTCTAAAATAATTTCCAAATACAACTACTCCATTTTTAATTCCTTCAACTAATCCTAGATCATTTTTTAATTCAAATCCTACATTTTGTTTATAACTTGTTATATATTGATTTGAAATATTCTCTAATCTAGTTAATGAAGTATATCTATTTAACCTACTAGAATTAAAGATTTTACTTTGACCTGTATAGTTAACAGTAAGTGGCATAAATAGAGAACAAATTAATAAAATCAATATCAAAAATATAATTGGTTTCTTTTTCAAATTAAATTTCCCCCTATTATTTTACATGTTTATAATTATATCATAAGTTATTAATTTTTAGTTGTTTATATGATTTTTTTATAAAATTATGATACCTGTTTTAAGCTTTGTAAAAACAAAATGGACTAATTTTATTAAGATTAGCCCATTTTTTATTATTTATATATTTCTATATTATGAAATAAAACTTTTTCATTTCCTTTATTCATATATATGTGATTTAATCCCCCGCCAAATTTTAAACTGTCTCCTTTATTTAATTCATATACCTCTTGCTCTACTTGGATAGTCAATGTCCCTCCTGATACGAGAATCATTTCTTCTAAGACGTTTTTATGTATAGCTGATACATGACTACAATCTGGATATAATTCTACTAAAAATACATCTATCCCATTTTTCGAATCAAATGGAAATATAGGATATATTATCATTTTACCATTTTCCTCTTTAATTGGATGTATTTCGTCTTTTTTTACTAAAACTAGTTGATTTCTATTATCGTCCAATAAAGATATAAAATTAACTTTTAATCCAGATGAAATCTTCCATAATGTCGATATAGTTGGACTTGATTCTCCTCTTTCAATTTGCCCTAGCATAGCTTTACTAACGCCTGTCAATTTTGATGCTTCATCTAAACTCAACCCTAAACCATTTCTCAATCGTCTAAGATTTTGTCCCACTTTTGGAAGTTGTGACATAATAAATTATCTCCTTGCTTTTTATTTATAACTACTTAATTATAATAAGTATTCCCCCTTTTATATACTATCATGTATATTTCTATCATTATACTATACTTTTACCCGGATATGTATATTAATCGAGTATATTTTTGAATTTTCTAAATATATATTTGTATGTATATTTATATATAGTTTTTCTCGCTAATTAATTCTCACTCGTTTGACATTGATAAAAATCTTATATACCATTTTATTAATAAATATAAAATATATAAAGTCTAGGAGGATAATAGAAATATGAATAAAATAAAAGTAGCATTGATACAAATGCATGTCGAAGAAGATAAAGATAAGAATTTACAGACAGCTAGAAAATTTGTAAATAAGGCTGCTAATGATGGTTGTGATTTAGCAATTCTTCCAGAGATGTTTACTACTCCTTATAAAACAAGTAACTTCCCATTATATGCAGAATTTGAAGGTGAAAAATCATTTATAGAACTTTCTAATATGTCGAGAGAAAATAATATATATTTAGTAGGTGGCTCTATCCCTGAAAAAGATTTAAATAATCTAGTTTATAATACTTCATATGCATTTGATAGAAGTGGAGAAAAAATAGGAAAACATAGAAAAGTTCATTTATTCGATATAGATGTAAAAGGAGGACAAGCATTTAAAGAATCTGATACATTGACACCTGGCGATAATATTACTGTATTTAATACTGAGTTTGGAAAAATAGGACTTTGTATTTGTTTTGATTTTAGATTTCCCGAACTTGGAAGATTAATGGCACAAGATGGTGCAAAAATTATAATTGTTCCCGCTGCCTTTAATATGACTACAGGTCCTGCCCATTGGGATTTAATGTTTAGATCACGAGCTGTAGACAATCAGGTTTATACAATAGGTTGTGCACCTAGCAGAGATGTTGATAGTTGTTATATATCATATGGCAACTCTTTAGTTGTATCTCCTTGGGGCGATATTTTATATAAAATGAATGAAAAAGAAGGATATAAAATAATCAAATTAGACTTAGATTATGTAGACAAAATTAGAAAAGAACTCCCACTTCTGTCTGCTAGAAGAGTTGATTTATACAAATAAAAAAATTCGCTTCGCTCATGGCGCCAACGAATCGGAGATTCCGTTGCTTTAGT
>NZ_CABQXJ010000036.1:0-27591 GCF_902468165.1 uncultured Intestinibacter sp. | reverse complement strand
CTCTAAAAGACAAGATAAGCGCATTAAACGAAGCCGAGCGAAAAGGAATCAAAAAAGGTAGACAAGAAGGTATTAAAGAAGGTGAAAAAAGCAAAGCAATAGAAATAGCTAAATCACTAATAAACATAGGGCTAGACAAAGAAACAATATCAAAGTCGACAGGTCTTACTTTATCAGAAATAGAAAAATTAATAGATTAATTAAAGAAAGTAGAGGTGTAAATCTCTACTTTCTTTAATTCTAAGGAATTTATACATTTTAACTAAGGCAACGGAATCTTTGATTCGTTGGCGCCATGAGCGAAGCGAATTTTAAGCAACGGACGAAGTCGCCCGCTCATGAACGCAGTGAATTTTAAGCAACGGACGAAGTTATTGGCGATATGAACGTAGTGAATTTTTTATAACACATAGAAATTATAAAAAAATGCAACTTTTTTTAGTTATAAGTTGTCTTATATTATATAAGAGAAATGAATTAGACAAATTTTAGAAAGGGAAGTTAATATGGAGGGTATAAATTTTATTTCAAAAATAAGGGGAAAAGGAAGCACTTCAAAAAATAAATCTATAAAAACTAATTGTGCCTCATTTGAAAAATTACTATTGCAATATAAATCTTATTTATATAAAGTGGCCTACACATATGTAAAAGATAAGCAAGTCGCACTCGATATTTTGCAAGAAACTTCATTTAAAGCGTGGTTGAATATACACACGTTAAAGGATGAAGAAAAATTTAAACCATGGATAACAAAAATATTAGTCAATACTGCTTTAAATTATATTAAAAAAGAAAGCAAGGTAATTTATATGGAAGATGAAAATTCAATTATATATAGTGAAAAATCTATATCTATAGAGGAGAAATTAGATTTATATGACGCAATAGATTTGTTAAAACCAAAATACAAAACAGTTATTATATTGAAATATTTTGATGATATGAAGATAGAAGATATTTCATATGTTCTTAATATACCGGAAAATACAGTAAAAAGTCATCTGAAAAGGGCGAAGGAAAGTCTAAGTAGTATTTTAAAGGAGGGGATTTAAATGAAGTTTGATAAATTTGATAATATAGAAGTTCCAGAAGAAGTCGATAGTTTTATAAAAAATGGGATTAAAAAAGCAGAAAAAATTAAGAAAAAAAGAAAAGTACAGAAAGTAGTAGTGGCATCTATAACATTAGTATTGTGCTGTGGAGTTTTGATAAATGACACTACATGGGCTCTTGTTGATAGCATCACGAAGAAGATAGAAAATTATTTTGGAGCGAATAATGATGAGTTTGAACAATATAAAGCTGATCTCGGAAAAAGTGCATCTGATAAAAATATTACAATGACTTTAAAAGAGGCAATGCTAGAAGATAGTCAATTGATATTAAACATGAATTTAGATTTTTCAAAACTTGATAAAGGATATAATATAACAAATTATATGCCTCAAATTAAAGAAGTTTACTTAGATGGTAAGAAGTTTTTGCCTAGTTCAACTATGCAAGAATTTGGAATTAGTGAAGACGAAAGCATAGATGAAATTGAAAAGAGGGGGAATATAGACTTTTTAATACGACTTGAAGTAGTATCAGCAGATGCATATGATGAAGATAATAGAGTTTTAGAGAATTTAGATAAAGATAAGGACTACAATGTAAAAATTGTGTTTGGTAAAATAGAAACAATGAAAATGGATGTGGATAAAAATTTTGGAAAATCAATAACAGGAAATTGGGAGTTTAATTTTACTATAAATACAAAAGAAATGGCAAAGAAAATAAAGGTTTATAATATAGATGAGGAAATTGAAATAAAAGATAAAAATAAAACTACTTTATTGAAATTTAAAGAATTAAGAATATCACCATTATATGCAAGACTTTATGTTGATGCTGAGAGCACAGGAAGCCAAGACTTTTTAAATAATATTACTATAGAAGCTGTCGATCAAGATGGAAATTTAATATTAGAAGGACTTAGTGGAAGTTCTAGTTATGAAAATGGTATAAACAAATATATAAATTTAGAATCAGAAAAAGATTTATATCAAAGTGGAGATAAAATAAATATAGATAAGATAGAATATATAAAAATTATCCCAGTTAAATTAACTGAAAGTGGGGACACTTATAAAAAATACGAGCATAAAGCTATAATAGTGAATTTGAAATAAAAAAGTTGTCACAAGATATTGTGGCAACTTTTTTTGTATTCAAGAAAATCTAAATTATAATATAAAAAATTAATAATATGGAATAAACATAGATAGATAAAAATATAATGAATTAAGCTTGTACAAAAATAAAAAGGGGAGGGATTTGAATTAAGAGAAAAATAAAGTTTATAATTGCTGTCTGTATTATGACGGTGATTGTATACATTACGTATGATAATCTGCAAGATATTGATGCAGGTAGGAGTTTGCCAGTTGGGGTGACTGAGGTTGAACTTAAAAATTGGACAAAAACGAGAGAGCCAGATGAAATCGAAAGTGGAGAGAAAAAGTTAAATTCTCATAGTACTTTATATAAATTTAATAGAAATATTGATGAAAGTGATGTTGAAAATATACAGGACTTATATGATTCTAGTAATAAACTCAGAGGGATTAATTATGTAACAATTAATAGCGAAAGTAATACAGAAGGAAATGAAAAAATAGAAGATCAAAGTAACAGTATAGGTGATATAGACGATGAAGTTTACAATGAAAATAATGATATATCTCAAGAAGAATCAAGTTTAAATATAAATGATGTGTCAAAAGAAGAATACAGTTTTAATACAAATAATGCATCAAAAGAAGAAAATCAAGATATGTCAGAACAAGAATATCAATTTGAAGAAATCGAACAAGATATATCACAACAAGATAAAAGTACAACACAACAACAATACGCAAAAGATAATACAACAAACCAAAGTATTCCGAAAGTAATTATAGAAGATAATAAAACACAAACTAAAGTAACAGGCAATAAAGTTTTAAGAACTATTGTAACTCCCCAAAAAGGAGGAATAATAAGATATGATTTGTGGACTTTGTATGATTACTTAAAATCGGACAAAGAAGTTAAGTGGCAAGAAGATAAATTTGTGACATGGGATTTATACACATCTTTAGATCCAAAAAATGAACAGACTAGTGTTGAGTGGAGGATGTTGAGCGCCAAGATAAATATATCCCAAGAACAATATGATTTGCTAAGTAATAATGAGGCATATGCAGTACTTGGTGTAGAAGCAGATAATGAATATGGATTTGAGCTTATCGTACCTTATAACGATATAATCAGCGTCTTTATAAATGGATTTGTGACATCACTGAATTATCAAAATCGAAATACAGACAGAATTTATAATTTAGATGGAAGTAATACAAAATACAAACCATCAACATTATCAAAGTGTAAAAATCCAACTATACATAAAAGTGATTTATCAAAGCATACTGATTTTTATCATTTTGAAACAGGTGTATTTAATATGAGTAACACTAGTGGGCTAAATGCTAATATGATTATGGAAACAGACATAAGCAATAAATTAAATCTAGAAGAAAATAGCATAGATTTTTTAGTCGGAAATTTTATTTCAAGCGAAAGTGTTTTAAATAATTCATATGGATTTTCAAAGTTAAATCTGTATATTATTGAAAAGCCAAAACTAGATATAAATATTCAATTTTATAAATATATAGATGACGAAATACTTTATTTTAATGAAGATTATGCACCAACAAGGGGTGATGATGTATATATCAGAATAGATATAACAAATACATCAGATAAATTTGTATTAAATAATCTAGATTTAGATATGAAGATTACAAGTACTCCTTTAAAGATAAATAAAAACACAATTACTTATAATAATTTAAATATAAAAAACAATACAAGGTGCTATATAAACGACGATTTTTCCACCCAGTACAGCATAGATATTTTAAAAGAGCTTAAATGTGGAGATAAAGTTACTATAATGTCTGATAAAATAACTTACTCTATTACTAAAAATGATGCCGTCAGAAGTGCAGTAATCTGTAGCGGAAATTTAAAAATGAATTATATTAAGGATGATTTTACTCATATAGAATTTAAAAATAATCAAACAGCCATTAGAGTTCCAACTAGCAGCTCGTGTGGTACTTTAAATTTTACCTGTGAGATAGAAGATGAAGATAATGCCTTGGCAAGTAATATAGGAGATAAAATAACAGAAGATGGTTATAGTGAAGGTGGCGATTATAAAGATAATAAAGAGGAGCCAAGTCTTATTGTAAATGTAAGTAATGATAATGAGTCTGCCAATTTAGTCATAAAACCTGGACAAACATATAAAGTAGAAAATTTAAGTATTGATAAAACTTATAATATAAGCTTAATTCTACCACAAAACTATATTGTTATAGATACAGACACATATTCTAGCTCAAAACAAAATACAGTCCAAATAGATACAAACTCTGATTATGACCATGATATACATATAAAAATCAAGAAAAAAAGTAATCCTTATTTTTATAAAAATAAGCAAGATGAGGTAGATTTAAGTTTTAAATAAATTAATTAAAGATAAATTAGACTTAAGTTTTAAATAGACTAGTTAAGAAAAAAGTGAATTTTACTTTTGAATAAACTATTTAGAAACAAAGGTGATAAAATGAAAAAACTAATTATAGCTATAGTGACGATAACTATTTTAGTAGTCATATCTACAAATTATGGGAAACTATATGCTATGTTTTTCAATCAATTCTCAAAAGATATCACTCAAAAAACAGCTAATATAGATTTTACAATTCAAGGAGATTTTAAAGGTGAGAAAAAAATAAATATACAAAATTTAGATCAACTTATAAAAAATGATGTGAAAAATTATGAGATAGATATTGATTTTGATATAGAAAATAACAGCGATTGTGAGATATATGTGAGGGTAGCTGTTGTATCGATTATTTTAGACAATACTAAGGCGAATACGGCGTATAAGTTTAGCAATTCATTTTGTGAAATAAAATATGATAGTAAAAATAATACTCTGGATGAAGACTATTGGGAAAAGTCAGATGACGGATATTATTACTATAAAACGACTATAAAGAAAGGAGGAACTTTAGAGAATAAACTTATTTCGGGAATAAAATTAAATATAAATAAATCAGAAAAAATGAGTTTAATTCATAAACAGCCTCAGCTTGTGGTGAGAGTAGAGGCAAGTAATAAGGCATTTTAAATTTTGACAAATAAAAATTAATCTAAAAGTATGAAATGGTGTAAAGATATTTCAGTAAGCAAGAAATAGTGTAAAATATTTTAAACTTATAAGGGGGAGTTTTATTGAAAAAAGGGAGAAAAATATTAGTTGTATTGTTGGCGATTTTAATACCAGTATCAATTGGATTTGGTTACAAGTTTTTTAGCTGGAAAGGTAATAAGAGTTTATCAAACCAAGCTATGACAGTTGATGGAGATATAAGTATAAAAAATATTCCGAGTGAAAATACATTGTTACCAGGTGACAAAATATGTGATGAAATACAGTTTAATATAAAATCGACAGCAATGAGTTTATTAAGGGTAAAAATTGATGGATTTGTAAGTTCTACATCAGATGGAAATAAAGATAAAAAAGAATTGTGTAAAATAGAAGGACTTGATGAAAATTGGATAGATGGACAAGACGGATATTACTATTATATAAAAGGTGTAAGTAATACAACAAATTCAACAGTTCCTTTTGTAACTGGAATATATTTTGAGGTTCCAGGGAGTGAAGATGCTAACAATTATCAAGGTAAATACATAGGTGCAGATATACAAGCTGAGATGGTTCAAGCAAAACACGGAGTATTTAAAGATCATTGGAATATTGGGGAAAGTAGCAATGTATATAGTATTTTAAATGAAATATCACAAAATGAAGGTGAATAAGTTTTATATTATTAATTTATGGGTATAAATAAATTAATAAATATGTCAAAAGATAATAATTTATTAAAAAACTATATTCACAATTTTAATCTAATATGAATCAAAAGTAGGGGAATATACCCCTACTTTTTAGTGTATATAAATAAAAATCTTAGTGTATATACGTTTAAAATATTATTTCATGTAAATTAAAAAACAATATCTATTTAAAATACAGCCTTTCAAAAGATAATTTATAAGTAACAATCAAATGATTAAGTGATATAATATTAGGAACAAGAAAAAATATGGTAAATGTGACTAATTTAAGGACGCATTGGCTAAAATCAATAATGTAGTTTAGATTTTAGGTTGTTTTTATTTTGAATTATTTTCATTTAAAAGAAGTCAAAATAAATTGCAAGATGATTAACCTTTATCTATAATGAACTTAAAGGAAGAAAATATTAATAATTTATTAAGGTTGGAGTAAGTATATTTATATATAATAAATATAGTTTTTATATTCTAACTTGAATAATTACATCGTGGTTTTTAAATCACACCAACGTGGCATATTACTGGGAGGTGTTTAATATGTTTAAATCAAAAACTAATTGTTTATCAGATGTAATAGCGTATGTTACTATGGCTATAATTTATTGCTCAGTAGCTTTTTATTTTATATCAATTGGGACAAATGTAAATCAAGTAATGTTTACAATCATATCATTTGCTGTTGGAGCTTTTGCTTATTTTAAACTAAGCTTTAAGAAAAAAACAACGACAACAGATGAAGTTAAATAGATAAGAATTTTTTTGGAGGGCAAGATGGCAAAAAAGGTAAAAACAAATGCAATGAGAATATTAGATTCTAATAAAATAGATTACGATACACATTCATATACAACAGATGGCGAACATGTAGATGGAATTACAGTCGCACATGCTATAGGAAGAGATGCAAAACAAGTTTATAAAACTTTGGTAGCTCAAGGACACAGCAAAGAATACTATGTTTTTGTAATACCTGTCGATCAAAACCTAAACCTAAAAAAAGCAGCTAAAGCAGCTGGCGAAAAAAGTGTAGAGATGATTCATGTTAAAGATATCAACAAGATAACAGGCTACATAAGAGGTGGGTGTTCTCCTGTTGGAATGAAAAAGTTATATGGAACTTTTGTCAATGAAACGGCAAAAGAGCTAGATACTATAATAGTTAGTGCAGGAAAAATTGGATACCAAATCGAATTAAAACCTGAAGATTTACAAAAGGTAACTAATTTTAAATATGCAGACATAATACAATAGAACTTGTGTTTAGAGGATATTTCGGTGAAATATCCTCTTTTTTTGTTGATGAGATATATTATTTAGTAAGGTAAGCTATATGATTAGTAAGATAATTAAAATAAATAATTTTAATACACAAATATTTTGATTATCAAATAGTATTGACATCTAAATAATTTTTGTATAAAATTATTTAACAGAACAGATAAACAAAATAAAAATATTAGGGAAATTAGAAAATATATTTGAGACTGGAGGTTTTATTCATGATACGCATAATAACAGATAGTGCGAGTGATATAACTATAGAAGAAGCAAAAGAATTAGGAGTGGAAGTAGTTCCATTGCATGTGATTTTCGGAAATGATGTTTTTATGGATGGTGTAGATATAAGCCACGACGAATTTTATAAAAGATTGGAAGAATGTGACGAATTGCCGAAAACATCACAAACAAATCCAGGTGGATTTGTAGAAGTATTTGAAAAATATATAAAACAAGGTGATGAAATTGTCGGGATATTTATATCATCAAAATTAAGCGGTACATATCAATCATCAATTATAGCATCTGATATGATTGAAGACGGAAAAATACATATAATAGATTCATTAAATGCAAGTATGGGTTTAGCTGTGCTTGTGAGGGAAGCTGTCAAAATGAGGGACAAAGGAAAAAGTGTAGACGAAATAAAAGTAGAAATAGAAAATCTCATACCAAGGGTGAAATTAATTGCAGTAGTCGATACTCTTAAGTATCTTAAAAAAGGCGGAAGATTATCTGCAACTTCAGCAATAGTAGGAGGGGTACTTGGAATAACTCCTGTAATATCTGTCGTTGATGGAAGTGTAGAAGTTCTCGCTAAGACTAGAGGTCACAAAAAATCTATAAAATTTATGGTAGATTATATGAAAGAAAACCAGCCTGATTATAATTATGCAGCAGATTTTGCATATACAAGAATAATAAAAAATTTGGATTCATTTAAAGAATCATGTAAACCTGAGTTTCAATTTTCAGAAGAGTCAACAAGGGAAATAGGAGCAGCAATTGGAACTCATATAGGTCCTGGAGCTTTTGGAGTGGCATATATATCAAAATAAATTAATAAAAATAATAGGGGGATATTACAATAATGAAATTGTAGATATCCCTTTTTATATATTTCAGATTTCAAAAAACTTGTTTTATATTCCAAATAATGATAAAGTGTTATATAGAAGACGAATAATCAGAAAATTTACGGGGAGGTATGTTCGCTTGAAGGTTATTAATTCTGCTCAAATTACTGAAGAAGTAAAGCGTTTGTGCATAGAGGGAAACCTTTTCTTAGGTCGAGATGTTGTTGATTCATTTAGAGAAAATCTTCAAAAAGAAGAGAGTGACTTAGGTAAAGATGTATTAAATATATTAATTGAAAATGCAGAAATTGCATGTAAAAGGGAGATTCCAATTTGCCAAGATACAGGAATGGCTGTGTTTTTTGTAAAGGTTGGCCAAGATGTTAAAGTTGAAGGAGATACTTTGACAGATGCCATAAACAAAGGCGTAAGTCTAGGATATACTGAAGGATACCTTAGAAAATCTGTAGTAAGTCCGATAGATAGAGTAAATACTCAGGACAACACACCAGCAGTAATCCATTATGATATGGTTAAAGGTGATAATATTGAAATCGTTTACGCGCCAAAGGGATTTGGTAGTGAAAACATGAGTCAACTAAAAATGTTAAAGCCATCAGATGGGCTAGATGGAATAAAAAAATTTATAGTTGATGTAGTATCAGAAGCTGGACCAAACCCATGTCCACCGATAGTTGTTGGTGTAGGAATTGGAGGTACTGTGGATAAGTGTGCCCAAATAGCAAAAAAAGCCTTAACTAGGGAAATTGGCGAACACAACAAAGATCCATTTATAGCAGATTTGGAAAAAGAAATGTTAGAAGAGGTAAACAACCTTGGGATAGGGCCTCAAGGATTGGGAGGAAGAACAACAGCACTTGCTGTAAATATAGAGACTTTCCCAACTCATATAGCAGGTCTTCCAGTTGTTGTGAATATAAATTGCCATGCTTCAAGACATAAAAGCGTGATATTGTAAAAAGTGCTAAATTTAGCATTAGGTATTAGGAGGGGGATTATGGTTGAATTAAAAACTCCATGTACAAATGAGGATATAGAAAAATTAAAATGTGGCGATGTCGTTAAGATGAGCGGTGTTTTATATACAGGAAGAGACCAAGCGCATAAGAGAATGGTTGCCGCACTTAAAGAAGGAGGAGAACTTCCTTTTGATATAGAGGGTCAGGCTATTTATTATGTTGGGCCGACTCCAAACAAGCCTGGCGAAGTGATAGGTTCGGCAGGTCCGACAACAAGTTATCGTATGGACGATTTAACAGTTCCTCTTTTAGAAAAGGGCCTAAAAATAATGATAGGCAAGGGAAAAAGAAATGACACTGTAATTGAAGGAATGAAAAAATATAAGGCTGTTTATTTAGCTGCAATCGGCGGCGCAGGAGCTTATATATCTAACTCAATTAAAAAATGTGAGATAATCGCATATGATGATTTGGGTGCAGAAGCAGTTAGAAAACTTGAAGTAGAAGATTTACAACTTATTGTAGCGATTGATTGTGAAGGGAATAATATTTACGATAAGAGAGAAGAATACGCAAAAACTACAAAAGCTACAAATGAATAAAATTAAATGCGGAGGAAGTTATGACAAAAAAAGATTTCAATGAATTAGCATTAACAATGCACGAAGAAAAATTAGGAAAAGTAGGAATACAAAGTAAAGTTAAAGTTGGGACAAAAGATGATTTATCTACAGCTTATACTCCAGGGGTTGCTGCTCCATGTTTAAAAATAAAAGAAAACAAAGACGATGTTTATAAATATACTTGTAAGTCAAATATGGTTGCAGTAGTATCTGACGGGACTGCTGTTTTAGGTCTTGGGAATATAGGCGCGTCTGCATCTATTCCAGTTATGGAAGGAAAGGCAATATTATTTAAGGAATTTGCTGGTGTTGATGCATTCCCAATATGTGTAGATACTATGGATATAGACGAAATAGTTAGAACTGTAAAATTAATTTCGCCTGTTTTCGGGGGAATAAACTTAGAAGATATAAACTCACCAAGATGTATCGAAATTGAAAATAGATTAAAAGAAGAATTAGATATACCAGTATTCCATGATGACCAACATGGGACTGCGATAATAGTTTCTGCTGGTATAATAAACGCGGCTAAACTTGCTGGCAAAAAAATCGAGGACTTAGAAATAGTAATCAATGGTGCTGGTTCTGCTGGTATGGCTATTGCAAAAATGTTATTAAACTTAAACGTAAAAGATATAGTTTTATGTGATATAAATGGAGCATTATGTTCAAAATCAGAAGGATTAAACTGGGCTCAAAAAGAAATGTTAAAAGTGACTAATAAAAACGACCAAGAAGGAAAATTAGCAGATGTAGTAAAAGGAAAAGACGTATTTATCGGTGTTTCTGCTCCAAAAATGATGACTAAAGAAATGGTATCAACTATGGCAGAAAAATCAATCGTGTTTGCTATGGCTAACCCAACTCCAGAAATATTCCCAGACGAAGCGAAAGAAGGTGGAGCATTTATAGTTGGAACAGGGCGTTCAGATTTCCCTAACCAAGTAAATAACGTGCTTGCTTTCCCAGGAATATTCAGAGGTGCATTAGATGTTAGAGCAAGTGAAATCAACGAAGAAATGAAAGTTGCAGCAGCATATGCAATCGCTGGAATAATAAAAGACGAGGAATTAACAACAGAATTTGTACTACCAGATGCATTTGATCCACGTGTTGGACAAGAAGTTTCAGCAGCAGTTGCTAAGGCAGCTAGAGAAACAGGTGTAGCTAGAATATAGACATATTTTTCTCTTATAACTCATACAATCTATAAAGATGTATCTTGCACAGAAATTTAAGGAAGTGCCGATAATATCTATTAATTTATAGATGAATTGAGGAGAGAATTATGGATGAAAACACAATTGTTTTATGGGATCAGAACGGTGTTGAAACTACTTTCGAAAAAGTATTTTCAATAGAAATAGAAGGAGAGCATTATATAATGTTGTCTCCAGTTGATACTGAATTTTCTATAGACGAAGAAGACGAAAATGAAATTTTAGTATTTAAATTGAGAGATAGTGACCATGGCGAACTCTTAGTTCATTTAAAAGAGGATGAGTGCAGGGAACTTACTCAAAAATGTAAGGATTTAATCCAACGATTTATAAATAATTATGATGATTAAATTTTATTTTGTTCATACTAAAAATTAAGATTATACATAAAAAGACACATATAAATGTGTCTTTTTTTAATTGAGCTATGAATGCGGTGATTCTAATTTATTTTATTTTTTAATGTAGTGTAAACTTCTTTTGTACTTTGGCTATCTTTAGTATTATAAATCAAATAGTCAAATTTACTATTTTTTAATTTTACTACTATATATGGTGGATTATCATCTTTATTTTTAAAGTAAAGATAAACTCTGCATTTTCCATATTTATCACTTTTAAAATTACCTATACATTTTGTATCAGTGGCCATACCATTAGTTCTAATTTTAAATGATATTGGTTCATTTGTTAGTTTTATGCTCTCGATATCTTTGTAATCTAATTCATAAGAATAAGGAAATGATGAAATACTTATATTAGGTGAATCGTTGCTAAATGAAATAGAACTATTTGAAATTTCACTAGGACCCATTAAAACTAGAATAAGTATCAGAGTTCCTATTAATACAATTTTATCAAGTTTTTTACCCATAAAATAACCGTGTTTTGTGGCTAAATTATAAGTCATACTATATCCAAAACGACTGCTTACCATTTTGCTAGAGTCGTTTGGGTTGTAGTAGTATATTCCATCAATCCAGTAGTCATCATCATCTACTATGATTTCAGAATCCTTATTTTTAGAACTCAATTCCTCGTCTAAATCATTTATTTTCTTCTTAATATATATAAATCCTAGAGCTACAATACTTGATAGTAAAAGTGTTGAAACTACTATCACATTTAAAAACTTAAGGTCTATATATTCAAAAAGTGCTAGATAAAAAACAAGAACAATAAGAGATTCTACTATAGCATTAATCAAGAAATATATAGAGAACATTTGTTTTTCAGTCTTATTTAAAATAAAATTAATCTCTGAATCTGTGCTATAAGTTTTTAATTTATTTTTATTAAATACTTTAGCAATATAAAATAGCAATATAACTAACCCTAAGTTTAAAATTGCAACTATTAAAAATGCTATATTCTCGGATGAAAAATTTTTAATAGATAATATTAGAGGGATAATTCCTATTAAAATTGGTATTAAAAAGTATTTATTGCTTATTGGCATAGAATTTTTTAATAGAGTTGTCTTCGTATCACAATAGACTACTTTTTTCTCACCGACAAACCATCCATTTTTAGCTTTTTCTGCTTTAATTTTACGGTTCATAAGTTTAAACGGTATTATTCCATAATATGCAAAGCCCATGCACCACAACATTAAATAAAATATATAAACAGTTGTATTCTTAAAAATCCAAAAAGGAAATACACAAGGTATAGCAGTAAGTAACATAAGTAAGTAGACCTTATTGCACATAGATTTATATTCCTTTTGAACTTCTTTTATAAAGTCGCTTTCTAAAACATCGTATGGCAGAGTAACAGCCATAAACATATTTTTCTTTGGTTTATTTGCTGAGCTCAAAGTAATGAACGTGATAAAAATACAAGAAATCATAATGATTCTAAATAACATAAGGGTGACCGCCTTTCATAGAATCGAAAATATTTTCACATATTTTCATAAATTCATCTTTTTTTATTCCCCTGATTTCAGCCTCTGAAATAACTAGAGTTAAGTCATCTTCAAGCTTTTCTTTAAACTCAAAATCAGGCGTTAAGATGGTGTTTACCTTTGCACCATGTCTTCTGTCAATTGATATAAAACCCTCTTGTTTTAACATTGCATATGCCTTGTTGACAGTCATGTTGTTTATGCCGAGATCCTCTGCTAGATTTCTTATAGTTGGCAGTTTTTCACCTTGTGCCAAGTCACCATGAGCTATTGCCATAACGATTTGGTTTCTAAGCTGAATATATATTGGAATCTCGCTTTCGAAATTTAACTTCAAAATCATAATAGACCTCCTTTTTAGAATTACTAATTGAATAAAGATAATAGCTCCATAAAGTAATTTTTAAGTAAGTATAATGTTGTATAAAAATCAAGTATGGAAATAATTAACTTTGTATTATATATAGTAATACAAATAATACAAAAATGCAATGAAATAAATTCCAAAAATTGCTATTGGAACAAATAGAATTGCATTGAGAAAAAATATAATAATTTTACGAAAATATGTTGACTTGGAGTGAACTCAAAGTAGTATAGTGTAAAAAATGGAAAAAATAATAGCAATATAAAGTCATCAGGAATATAGAAAAATGTAAATTAAAAAAATCATTGGTATTAAGGGGGAAGTTATGAAATATACTACTTTAGGAAAGTCGGATTTAAAGGTATCTAGAATATGTTTAGGGTGTATGGGGTTTGGTGATGCTCAGAAGGGGATGCATTCATGGACTTTACCATATGAAGAGTCAAAGGAAATTGTAAAGTATGCTTTGGAAAGTGGAATTAACTTTTTTGATACTGCTATGGGATATCAGGGTGGTACGAGTGAAGAATATTTGGGTCGAATTATAAAAGAATGTGCAAATAGAGAAGATGTTGTTATTGCGACAAAATTTGTCCCTAGAACAGAAAGTGAAATTAAAAATAATATAAGTGGTCAGCAACATGTTGAAAATTGTCTAGATGCTAGTTTGAAACGACTACAAATGGATTATGTTGATCTTTATGTATATCATTTTTGGGACTATAATACGCCTATAGAAGATATCATGGAAGGCCTACATAATGTTATTAAGCAGGGCAAGGCGAGATATATTGGAATTTCAAATTGTTATGCATATCAGCTGGCTAAGGCAAATGCAATAGCGAGACAAAATGGTTGGGAGGAATTTATATCAATCCAAGGCCATTATAACTTGATTTTTAGAGAAGAAGAGAGAGAAATGGTGCCTTTGTGTAAGGAAGAAAACATAGCGCTGACTCCATATTCTTCTTTAGCATCAGGAAGATTGTCGAAACATCCTGGCGAAGAGTCGAAACGTATGAGAGAGGACAGTTTTGCAAAAGGAAAATATGATGCAACTGCTGATGCTGATTTGAAAATTATACACAGGGTAGAAGAAATTGCTCAAATTAGAGGAGTTTCAATGAGTGAAGTTTCTCTGGCATGGCTTATTAAAAAGACGATATCTCCAACAGTTGGCGCGACAAAGAAACATCACATAGATACAGCAGTTAAGGCAGTTGAGCTTGAATTAACTGATAAAGAGATGAAATATTTAGAGGAATTATATGTGCCACACGAGTTAGTTGGAGTTATGGCACAAAATAAATAGATTTTAAGGGGGCAATATGAATAATTTAGGGGAAAATATTAAAAAATTAGGATTTGGTTTAATGCGTTTGCCGATGAAGGATGAAAAAATAGATATAGAGCAAACAAAAGTAATGGTCGATAAATTCTTGGATGATGGGTTTACTTATTTCGACACAGCTTGGGCATATGCAGGAAGTGAAGATGCGATAAGACAGGCGTTGGTTGAAAGATATCCAAGAGAATCATATCAATTAGCGACAAAAAACGCAGCTTGGATAAATTGCAACACAAGAGATGAGGCTATTTCACAATTTGAAACATCTTTAAAACAAACAGGTGCGGGATATTTCGACTTTTATCTTCTACATAATTTGGGAGAAAGCCGTACACAATTTTTCGATAAGTTTGATATGTGGAATTTTGTAAAAGAAAAGAAAGAAGAAGGGTTAATCAAACATATTGGTTTTTCATTCCATTCAACACCAGAAGAGTTGGAAGAAATATTAAAAGCACACCCAGAGATGGAGTTTGTACAGTTACAAATAAACTATGCAGACTGGGAAAATCCAGCCATTCAGTCGAGAGCATGTTATGAAGTGGCGAGAAAATATGGCAAGGAAGTTGTAATTATGGAGCCTGTTAAAGGCGGAATGTTGGCCACACCACCACAGCCAGTAGTCGACATATTCAAACAAGCTAATCCAAATACATCTGTGGCATCTTGGGCAATAAAATTTGCAGCTAATTTAGAAGGGGTAATTACTGTTTTATCAGGAATGAGCAATGTCGAACAAATGGAAGATAATCTGTCATATATGAAGGATTTTGACGGATTATCAGAAGATGAAATGAAAGTTATCAAAAAAGCACAAGAAGAATTAAGTAAAATCGACATTGTACCATGCACAGTTTGTAATTATTGTGCAAAGGTCTGTCCTAATAATATTGGAATTTCGGGTTCATTTACTGCATTGAATCAACTTATTTTGTATGGAAATAAGGCAGCAGCACAACATCAGGAAGGTTGGCTAGTTGGCGGACATGGAAAGCAAAATGCCTCAGAATGCCTTCAATGTGGAGAATGTGAAGCTGTTTGCCCACAACATATCCATATAATAGATCAGTTAAAGCGAGTAACAAAAGAATTATTATAATAGAGTGAAAATTATAAATCTATCATTTAACAAAATAATATATAGAGAGAAAAGTAGAGAAATGCCCTTGCTGAAAATTTAGCAAGGGTAAAAATTAGCGTAATGGAGATGTTTTCGAATAAAGATTTAAAAAATATAATTGTGCCCCTATTCTTTGAGCAACTGTTGGTGATGTTGGTGGGAATTGTTGATACATTCGTAGTAAGTTATGTTAGCGGGCAGCAGTGTCAGGGGTTGCATATCCTTCTTTGATTGCGAGGGCGTTTTCAGCAGTTGTGATTACGGTACTTCTTTTTAATAAGAAGTATGAAGCTCATTATGAAAAGGAGTCATTGGTTATACTGTTGCATTTCCATTTTCGGGACCTCTTAGCAATGGGCTTAGAGCGACTGGCGATGTAAAATACACAATGATTGTTTCGATTGCATCAACTGTTTTGGGAAGATTTATATTTTCGATAATCTTCGCTATATATTTTAATATGGGAGTGATTGGAATTGTCTTTGCAATGTGTTTAGATTTAAAGTATTAGTTAAGGTTATTAAAAGTATTAATTAAGATGATTAATTGAAGATATTAATTAAAGCGATTAAAAATTAAGATCGTAAATTTTTAGATAAAGATTTATTTTTTTACAAATTGTATATTAAAAAAGGATGCTCAGATAGTATTAATCTATTCGTGCATCCTTTTTAGTTTATTTATCTAAAGCTTTATGTTCTACTAATTTAAAGTATTTATCTAAACTATTTATACGAGTTATTTATCTTTATACTAGATAATTCATCTAAAATCTAAACTCTATGGCATCCGCTTTCGTCTTGAGTTATAAGGTTTTTCTTCATTAGAACACCAAGTGCTCTTTTGAAGTTTTTCTTACTTGAATTAAATACTGTTTTGATTTCTTCTGGAGAAGATTTATCGTTAAATCTCATGAAACCGTCGTTTCCTTCTAAGTAACTCATTATTGATTTTTCAAGAGTATCTAATTCTGCAGCTCTTTCACCTCTTGGAGAAAGGCCTAATTTTCCGTCTTCATATATTTTTATAACTCTCAAGTTTTCTAGTTTATCACCGATATTTAACTCTGTGAAATATTCGTTGTTTAATATTATAGCATCGAATTTGTTGTCAACACATAACATTGCAGTGTTGTTAGTTTGGAATCCATAAACAATACCTTCTACTGTATCGCCGATTTTGTAATCAGATTCTGTTGATAAATATGGGAAAATATCAGTTGTTGCCGCAAGTCTTCCCGTTTTATCAAGATATATGTAGAATAAATATCTTTGACCCTTAGTCATTTCAAAAGTTTGTTGTTTGAAAGGAACTAAGATATCTTTAGGAAGTCCAACATCGACAAAGCTACCTATTTTAGTGTGTGCAACTACTTTTAAGTAAGCTATATCACCTAATTTTGCTTTTGGATATTCTAAAGTAGCAGAAAGTCTACCTTCTGAGTCTCTATAAATGAAGACTTCTATCTCATCACCAACTTCCACTTTTTGTTTATTAAGAAGTCTGTTATGTAATAAAACGTCATCGTTTGAATTTGATCCTTCTTCGCCGACGAAATATCCGAAATTCGTCTCTCTTTTTACTATTAATTTATTGTATTCACCTAATTTAATCAAAGTTTTATCTCCTTTTCCGCTAGTACTACCTATTATTATATCCCTATTATACATGGATTATATATTTTTATCAAAGTAATTATTGATGGTATTAAATTAATAACTAAATTGAAGTTTAATTAATTATGCGAATTTAAGAAAAATTAGAAGGAAAAGAAGAAAATATAACGAATATTATATGTAAAAGTAGAATTTTATCGCAGGATTAGGAATAAAATGAAAAAAATATTTATTTTTGAGGAAAAAACAAGAAAAATAATGTATAATGTTTTATTGTTGAAATAAATACTCCATAATACAATATGACTTTAAATTATATTTAAATAAAAGTTATATAATGTAGAGAGACTAAAATTAAATAAGAAAGCGGGGAATTGTATGAAGGAGAAAATAATTTCTCTTGCAATATCTTTGGGTTTAATGACTACAATTGGATTCAAGGATTTGAGTTATGCTGATACAACTGTATCGGGGATTGTTACAGCAACTGCATTAAATGTGAGAAGCGGACCTGCCACAACATATTCTGTTATTGGTCAAGTATTACAAGGAAACGATATAAAAATCGTAGACAAAACAGGAAATTGGCTAAAAGTTAACTACAAAAATACAACAGGTTACGTTTCTGGTGCATATGTATCGAGCATATATAACGAAGCAAAAACAGAAGGATATGTTATTGGATGTAACACTTTAAATGTAAGAAGTGGTCCAGGAACAGAATACGCCAGAAAAGGAAGTCTAGTTAATGGTACAAAAGTACACATTATAAGTACTTCACTAGGATGGTCTAAAATAATTTACAATGGAAATTATGCTTATGTATCGGCAAGTTATCTGTCGAACTCACCAAGCGAAAACCAAGGAAACACAGGAAGTAATAACTCTAGTAATGGGAATAATTCGTCAAACGGAAGTACAGAAAACAACAATACACAAGTTACTATTAAAAATACAGGTACAGTTACTGCCGATCGTCTTAATGTAAGACAACAGCCAAGTACATCATCGACGATTTTAGGTGTATTAGAAAAAAACACAACAGTTAAAATAGTAGACGAAACAGAATCATGGTATAAAATCATGTATAAAAATGATTATGCATTCGTTTCAAAAAACTACATAATATTAGGAGGGACACAAACAGGTGGAACTCAAACAGTTACAAATTTAAATAATTTCTTATTTATAGGAGACTCTTTCACAAGTAGAATCAAAAACACAATACAATCAAAAGCAAAAGATTCATACGTAAGAGCAAAAGGAGGAGCATTCCCTTCTTACTGGTTAGATAATTTCTCACAAATGCCAGACTCAAACAACGTCAAAGGAGTTGTTTTACTAATAGGAATAAATGGAATTTCTAGAGAATCTAACTTAACAGATACAAAAACATTAATAGACAAATTATCTAAAAAATATTCAGATAAAACAATATATGTCCAAAGAGTCTTTCCAGTCGGAAAAGGATACGCAGGATATAACAATACACAAGTTGCAAATTACAACAAAAACAGAATTAATCCGTTTAACGCAAGTATAAAAGCATACTGCAATACAAAATCAAATGTCAAATTTATCGACACAACAAGCGGATTTGTAGATGCCAACGGATTTTTAATAAACTGCGAAACAGACGGACTTCACATACTAGATAGCTACAGTACTAAATTCTATAACAACATACAAACAGCAGTTATAAACGTGCAATAAGTATAAGATAAGTATAATGTAAATGTAGCTTACGAAAGTAGCTATACATAAATAAAATAGATTAATAGATTATAAGAAAAAATAATAAAAATAAATTCTAGAAAAATAGAAGATATATTATTTTTAATATAATAAATAGTAGCAAAAAAGAGATTGATACAAAATAAAGTACCAATCTCTTTTTTGTTGCGCATATACATACTGCTATACCTACTGCGGGGCATTACGATTTTATTTAACAACTTTGTGAAAGTATGAATAAAAATAAATTATATAAGGCGGAATGGTTTGAAGGGGGAGAGTATGAGGTAAATGATTTGGAAAAGTATAAATATAGGTATAAGTATGTAGTGTGGAAAAGTAGTTTTGGTAATTTTCCACACTTTTTATGTTATAAGGTTAATAGGTCTAGTAAATTAAAGCCACTTTATTAAAGTATTATTAAAATAAACTGATGACTTATTTACTAGATGTTTGTATTATCTTATGAAGTTAGTGTATATTTTTTCTTCTTTTTGTGGCATTGGAATGCCTGCTTTTTTGCTAGATTCTATGCATTTTAGAATCCATGCCATGTTTTTGCCCAGGGTTCTCATGATTTGTATTCCTTCTAGATCTTGTAATACTTCTTCTGGAGTGTTGCCATGAACCATGTTCCAGTAAGATGAGCTTATTACGGGCATGTTTGATATTGTGAAGTATTTTGTAAGTTGGTCTAGTGTTGCTGTTGTTCCGGCTCTTCTTGCACTTGCGATGGCTGCGCCTGGTTTGTATTGTAAGGCTCCGCCTGATGAGTAGAATAATCTATCCATAAATGATGTTATTGCGCCTGAAGCTGATGCGTAGTGTACTGGTGAACCTACGATTATGGCGTCGGCTTCTTTGGCTTTTGGCATACATTCGTTTACTACGTCGTCAAATATGCATTTTCCTTTTTTTCGACATGAGCCACATCCTATACATCCTGCGATTGGTTTTGCACCAACTTGGAATATTTCTGTTTCTATACCTTCTTCATTTAGTGATTTTGAGACTTCGCTTAGGGCTGTGAATGTGCAGCCTGCTTTTTTTGGACTTCCGTTTATTAATAATACTTTCATATTATTCCCTCCTAATAGTATTTTTTATATTTTGATATGTAAATAAATTATTGTAGTTAGTTTAAATCAATGATTGTATTTGATTTAACTACATAATTATTTTTAGTTTAAGTAAGTTATATGATTTTATAATTAATATTATAGCAGTTATTGGAAGTGAAGTTGTTGGAAGTTTTGTTATTCGTTATAAAAGTGAGAGATTTAGGCAGAATAATATAGTAGGTTTGTGATATCAAGATGATGAGTTTTGAGGTAGTAGATAATAAATTTTTATGAAATTAGACAATGTATTTTGGGAAGAATTTAGATTTTTAAAATTTTGATTTTTTGTATTTTAGAGTTTTGGTTAAATTTTAATTTTGTGAGAAAATAAGATTATTAATTAAAAAAAGTTACATATACTAAATTATAAAATTAATATTATGAATTGATTTGGAAAGAAAATGGGCAATAAATATTGAAATTTGAACGATTAATCGGTTTTATATAAATTTTAGGTTTTTTGATAAAAACATTGAATTTTGGTTATGTTTGCTATATAATATCAATGGTGAGTTTAGTAATTTTAAACTTTGAGTTTAGAAAAATACAAAACGAGTTTAACAATATAAGAAAAAAGTTTACTTTTAATAAGATTTATTTAAATAAAAATTATAATAATGGGAGGCCTAGGTATGGATATTGGGAGTAAGATAAAGAGTATGCGTATGGAAAAACAGTTGACCCAAGAAGAGCTTGCTAATAGGTGCGAACTTTCTAAAGGGTTCATATCGCAGCTTGAAAACAACCTTACATCACCATCGATAGCGACTTTGATTGATATTTTAGAAATTTTAGGAACTAATTTAAGAGAGTTCTTTAATGAAATTGATCCGGAGAGAATTACTTTTAAGAAGGAAGATATGTTTGAGACTGAGGATGAGGAGTTGAAATACCATTTAAAATGGTTGATTCCGAATTCGCAAAAGAATATGATGGAGCCGATTATAATAACTTTATATCCAGGAGGGCAATATAAAGAAGAGAAGCCTCATGAAGGTGAGGAGTTTGGTTATGTTGTGGCTGGGAATATTCTTCTTCATTTGGGCGATAGAGTCAATAAAGTGAAGAAGGGCGAGAGTTTTTATTTTAAGCCAAGAATGAATCATTACATATCAAACCCAGGTAAGACAACTGCGAAGGTAATATGGGTAAGTACGCCACCATCTTTCTAAAAAATGATAGTGGAAGTATTGAGTATTAAAATTTAATAAAAATTAAAGATAGACGTGGATTTACGTTGAAAATAAAAGTTAGTAATTATAAGCATGATGAGTATTGTGCAAAAAAAGAGAAGAGAGGTGTATCTATGAATAATACAAATTCAGAAATGAAGCTAGATGAGACTAAGTCAAATGTAGCTCAGTCAGAAAATATTATTGAATTAAAAAACATAACAAAGCAATACGATGATCTTTTAGTATTGGATAATCTTAATCTTGATATAAAGAAAAATGAATTTTTAACTTTATTAGGACCTTCAGGATGTGGAAAAACTACTACATTAAAGATAATAGCTGGTTTTGAACATGCTGATGAAGGTGCGGTTATGTTCGAAGGTGTAAATGTAAATGATACCCCACCTTATGAAAGACAAGTAAATACTGTTTTCCAAAAGTATGCGTTATTCCCTCATATGAATGTTTATGAAAATATCGCGTTTGGATTAAAAATAAAGAAAATGGATAAGGCGACTATTGATGTTAAGGTAAAAGAGATGCTTAAACTTGTTGCACTTGAAGGATTTGAAAAACGTTCGATTGATTCTTTAAGTGGTGGGCAACAGCAAAGAATCGCTATTGCAAGAGCATTAGTTAATGAGCCAAAAATATTACTTTTAGATGAGCCTTTAGGTGCGCTTGACTTAAAATTAAGACAAGAAATGCAAAGAGAGCTTAAGAAAATACAACAAAAATTAGGAATTACTTTTATATTTGTAACTCATGACCAAGAGGAAGCTCTTACTATGTCTGATACGATTGTTGTTATGAATAAAGGTAAAATTCAACAAATGGGAAGTCCTGAAGATATATATAATGAGCCGAAAAATGCATTTGTTGCGAAATTTATCGGTGAAAGTAATATAGTAGATGGAATTATGATTGATGACTACAGAGTACAGTTCTGTGGAAGAGAGTTTGAATGTGTTGATTTCGGTTTTGAGAAAAATGAAGAAATCGAAGTTGTAATTAGACCAGAAGATATCAAGATGGTTTCTCCTGAAGAAGGAATGTTAAAAGGTTTAGTAACATCTGTTGTGTTTAAGGGTGTTCACTATGAAATAGCTGTAGAAGAAAACGGAAGAACTTGGTTTATCCATAATACAAAAATGGCTGAAGAAGGTACTATGTTAGGAATGGATATATACCCTGAAGATATACATATCATGAGAAAGGTAAGCCAATAATAATTTATCATCTACTAATTTGATAAATATTTTTAAAAGGTGAGTGATAATAATGAAAAGAAAAGCATCTGAATCAAGATTAGCGACTCCTTATGTAATTTGGAGTGTACTTTTTATAGTAGTACCTTTAATTTTAATAGTTTTCTTCAGTTTTACACAGCAAGTAGATGGAAGATACGTATTTACAACGGCGAATTTTGAAAAATTTTTCAATCCAATGTATTTTAAAGTTATCAGAAGATCACTTGTTTTAGCACTTATATCTACAGTTTTATGTTTAATAGTTGGTTATCCAACAGCTTATATTATTTCAAAAGCGAAACCAAGCAAAAGAGGAATACTTCTTTTACTTTGTATATTACCAATGTGGATGAACTTCCTTCTTAGAACTTACGCTTGGTCGGCTATATTAGGTAGAAATGGATTTATAAATACTTTACTTAAATTTATTGGTCTTAGCCCAGTAAATATACTATATACAGATACAGCAGTTTTATTAGGTATGGTTTATAACTTCCTACCATTTATGATACTTCCAATTCATACGGTTTTATCAAAAATGGACCACGATTTAATAAATGCAGCGAGAGACCTTGGAGCAAATAATTTCCAAGTTTTTACAAAGGTAATATTCCCACTTAGTTTACCTGGTGTAGTATCAGGAGTAACAATGGTGTTTATGCCTGCTGTTTCGACATTCGTAATATCAAAACTTTTAGGTGGAGGACAATTCTACTTAATAGGTAACTTAATTGAACAAGAATTTATGTCAGTTGGAGATTGGCATTTTGGATCAGCAATATCAATATTTATGATGATTATAATACTTATCTCAATGGCTATAATGAATAAATACAGCAATGGAAATGACAAGGAAGGCGGTGGATTACTATTATAAAGAAGATTTTTTCAAACATATATTTATTTTTGGTATTTGTATTTTTATACTTACCAATAGTGACTTTAGCGATTTTTTCGTTTAATGATTCAAAATCCATGTCTGTATGGAATGGATTTACATTAGATTGGTACCACACCTTATTCGAAAATGAAAGGCTAATAAGCGCACTTTACTACACATTACTTGTAGCAATAACTGCAACAATAATATCAACTATCGTCGGAACAATGGCGGCGATAGGAATACATAAGATGAGAAACAAAAAAAGAAAAGATTTATTACTTAATATAAATTATCTGCCAGTTTTAAACCCAGATATAGTAACTGGGGTATCACTTATGACATTATTCGTATTTTTAAACGTAAACTTTGGCATGGGGACAATGCTTTTATCTCACTTAGTATTTGATATACCATATGTAATATTATCTGTGTTACCAAAGTTAGCACAGCTACCTGCAAATATAGAAGATGCGGCCCTTGACTTAGGAGCGACACCATCATATGCGCTTAGAAAAATAATATTACCACAACTTAAACCAGGTATAATATCTGGAGCACTTATGGCATTTACAATGTCTATAGATGATTTCGTAATAAGTTTCTTTACAACAGGAAACGGAGTAACAAACTTATCAATAGAAATCTACTCAATGACAAGAAGAGGTTTAACTCCTGAAATAAATGCTCTTTCAACATTAATGTTCATAGTAGTTTTAGCATTACTAATAACTTCAAATATTGTTGGAAATAAAAAGACAGTAGAAAATTAATATAAATACATTATAAAGATAAATTAAATCAACATGAGATTAAATATGTGAAACAGGGAGGATTTCTAGATGAAGTTAAAGAAAATAATTGCATTAATATGCACATTTGCTATGACAGCTAGTATGTTGACTGGTTGTGGTAGTTCTAAAAAATCTAGTCAAGTTCTAAACATATACAATGTTGGGGATTATATAGATCAAGATTTACTTGCTAAATTTACTGAACAAACAGGAATAGAAATAGTGTACGAAACATACGACACTAATGAAGCAATGTACCAAAAATTAAAAAGTGGTTCTTCAAAATACGATTTAATCTTCCCATCAGATTATATGGTAGATAAATTAATAGAAGAGAACATGCTACAAAAAATAGATTACAAAAATATACCAAATTACTCACAAATAATGGATAGCTTTAAACATCCAAGCTACGATCCAAATGATGAATACAGCGTACCTTATTTATGGGGGACTTTCGGTATAATCTACAACACTAAAGTAGTAGACAAAGAAGACACAAAAAGCTGGGATATATTATGGAACAAAAAATATACAGGAAATATCCTACTACTAGACTCAGTAAGAGACACAATGGGGATTTCTTTAAAAAGACTAGGATATTCTATGAATACCCATAACCCAGATGAAATAAACAAAGCAAAAGATGAATTAATAAAAGAATTATCAGTAGTTCAAGCATACGTAAATGATGACGGAAAAGATAGAATAGTAGCTGGAGATGCTGATATAGGAATAGTTTATTCAGGAGATGCACTAGTTATGATGGACGAAAACCCAGACTTAGCATATGCAATACCTGAAGAAGGAACAAACAAATGGGTAGATGCAATGTGCATACCTAAAACTGCCGAAAATAAAGACTATGCAGAAGCATTTATAAACTTTATGCTAGACCCAGAAGTAGCAAAACAAAACGTAGACTACATAGAGTACTCTACGCCGAACCAAGGAGTATACGACATGTTAGACGAAGAAACTAAAAATTCTCCAGTCGCATACCCAAGCGAAAAAGTATTAAATAAAACAGAAGTGTTCTTAAATCTTCCAGAAAACGTGATGAAATTATATGACGATGCCTGGACAGAAATTAAGACAAATTAGAAATAAAATAAGATAATAAAAAGGAGTGCCTAAAATAGATAAATGTGTCTATTTTAGGCACTCCTTTTTTTGATAATGTAGTTAGAGCAGGGGCAGATGTTGTTAAGTTATATGATATAGTTTTGTATTAATGAAATTAAATATAAAGTTTTTAAAAAAATTAAAAACGGAGTATAAATATTTAGATGAATATATCGAATTTAAATTATATATATAAGATTAAAGTTCGATAAAATTAGAAATATATCTTGATTAACATGAAATAAAGTTTGGAATTAAAAAATATTTAAAAAAATATTTAAAAAAATACATAAAATCTATTGCAAAGAACAAACAAAAGGTGTATAATATAGATATAAAGATAAAACATAAAGAAAGAGGTAAAGATATGAAGTGTATCGCACACATGAAAGATAAAGATGGGAAAGAATTTTCTTATAGTTTAAACGCCAAAGATTTGACTGAGGCTGACGAAAGGGCTAAGAACCTTGCAGAAGCAAGTGGTTGGCTCTACTACGATTTAGAAGTTCCTCTAGTTTAGAGGAGGAGACAATAAGCAAAAAAAAGGGGGTGTTTATCACCCTTGACTATGCTTATTAGTGATACCATAAAAATTTGATTTATGGATTGAGGGTTTGTGAGATGAAAATTGGAAAAATTATGATGGCACTATCTGTGCTACTGTACGCCTATGGTGCTGATTTACTTATTACAGGGTTAGTTGTGCTAACTACTATCGAGGGAGCTAGTATTATGTATCATGCTTTGGAAAAAGCAGTGGAGAAGCGTTCTCGTATGAGACACAGCACGCGCATGATGTAGTTCTTTGACTTAAAAAAGAGAAATAGGCACTATGTTTCCTAACATAGTGCTATAATAATACAGAGAATAAAACAAAAATAGAAACGGAGAAAAGACGATGACCAAGGAAGAAAAAAATAATAAGTTTGATCGCACAGCCTATATGCGAGACTACATGAGAGACTACAATCAGACTGATGATGGTAAAAAGAATAGGCAGAAAAGCAATGCTAATTACCAAAAATCAGAAAAGGGAAAAGAAACTAGAAAAAAATGGCTAGCTAATAACCCTGAGAGTGTCCAAAAGTCTTCTGAAAAATATCGTAAGACCGACAAGTGGAAAGAGGCGCAAAAGCGTACTACTGCAAAAATCGCTATCCTAACACGTGAGGGCTATGCTGGAGCAGTTAAGGCGTTAAGAACTGATTTAGGTCTATCGCAAACCCAAGCGTCCGAAAAAACTGGAGTACCAGTAGCAACAATCCGACAAACGGAGCGAGGGGCAGTCTATTTGTCTGAGGAGCGTTTGAAAGAATACGCAAATAAACTAGGCTATGAAGATGAAACAGTGGCTAAAATCGTAGAATTTAAGTACCCTGTTCAAGCTATTCGTAATTACGTTGAGGAAGAGTTGGCGAACCACGGAGTCAGTTCAGATGAAGCAGATGAATACTTGCTACGCGATTTGATTGAAAAAAGTGTAAAAAAAGTTGACTAAAAGTGTTGACTTTTTCTTCCCTCTTATGTATAATATAAACATAAAGATAAAACAAAAGGAGAAACATCATGGTTAAATTAACTACCTTGAAGACCTTAGAATATCAAGTAACAGGCAAAAACCTTTATTGTCTCACCGTCCCAGCAAAATACAACGGACAACGCTGGTATATTGAGATGGAAGAGAAAACCATCAATGCTATTGATACTATGCTAGAACTTCACGATCAATCGCTACATCAAGAGTGGTTAGGGTACAAAGAGGGTGGAATGAGTTCAGAGGGGTTCGCTTTCCAAGAACGCTTAGAGACACCAGATGGCACGATTGACCTAGAGGACGGAAGCGAACTGGTTTTATCAGAACAAGTAACTGCTCCAGAGCTAACAGCAATCCCCCTCGAAGAACCAACAAAACAAGAAATTCAAAAGGTTCTTGACCAGCTCTTGAAAGAGGCTAGCAAATATCACAGTGACTTTCTAGGAAGTATTGAAAAGTGGCGCG
>NZ_CABQXJ010000035.1:0-27918 GCF_902468165.1 uncultured Intestinibacter sp. | reverse complement strand
TTTTATGATTAGCCATACAATTTGATATAATTTATACTAAAAATTTTTATAATAATATAGATTTTATTAAAGAATTTAAAAAATTGGTTATTTTTTATTAAATATAAAAATAGATTTTTAATATATAGGATTGGAGGAGGATGATATGTTTGCTAGAACGAGGGCTTTTTTAAGCAGTATTATTCTATTTTTACTTGGGTTAGTTTTGGTTTTTTCTTTAGTTTATTGTATAAGGATATTTTTGAACGAGCAAAATGAGGACATACCAATATACAGAGTGGAGACAGATAAAAAAGAAATAGCATTAACTTTTGATATATCTTATAACGAAGGAAATGTAGATAAAATATTAGATGTATTGGATAAATATGATGTAAAGGCGACTTTTTTTGTAGTGGGCAATTGGGTAGATAACAATCAAGATGTTGTGAAAAAAATTCACGACAGAGGACATGAAATAGGAAACCACTCTTATTCACATCCTTATTTTAATGAAATATCAGAGTCAGAGATGAAAACTGAATTAGACAAGACATCTAAGAAGATTAAAGATATAATAGGAGAAGAGACCACATTATTTAGACCTCCATATGGAGAAATAAATGAAAATGGTGTTAAGTACTGTGAATCTTTAGGGTACAAAGTTATAAATTGGGATGTAGATTCAATGGACTGGAAAAATATAAAAGGAATTTATATAGTAGATAGAGTTGCACAAAATACATCACCAGGTTCAATAATATTATTCCATGGAGAAGGCCGTAATATCGATGATTATCTAGATTCAATTATTGCGCATTTTCAAAAAAACGGGTATAAGATGTTAAAATTATCAGATTTAGTATATGACGAGGATTATTACATAGACTCATCTGGAGTTCAAAGACATAAATAATAACAGATACATAAAAATAAAATGTAATAAATATGATTTTTTCAAAATATATTTATAACATATAGAAGATAAAGAAACAATTAACAATTCGGGGGGATAAAAAGTATGGTAGTTATGAAAGACGATACAAATATTGTAAATCTAACTGGGGAACTTGAAGATAATTTAGAATTTAGTCATGAGATATTTGGAGAAAAGTTTTTTAATACAAAGATAAAAATAAATAGATTGAGTGATTCTTATGATATTTTGCCTATGACGATTTCAGAAAGGTTATTACAAGAATTAGACTTTGATAATAACAAGCTTGTGACTGTCTCCGGTCAACTTAGATCTTACAATAAAAATGTAGGTGAAAAAAATAAATTGATTTTAACAGTATTTGTACGAGAAATAAAACCAAAAGAAGAGGAAAATAAAGATCCTAATAGCATTTTCTTGGATGGATATATATGCAAACGTCCAGTATATAGAAAAACGCCTTTAGGTAGAGAAATAACAGATTTATTAGTGGCGATAAATAGACCATATAATAAATCAGATTATATACCTTCTATTGTATGGGGACGTAATGCCAAATTTGCACGAAATTTAAAAGTAGGCGACAGAATACAGATGTGGGGGAGAATACAAAGTCGATCATATGAAAAGAAGATAGATGAAGACACAGTAGTTAAGAAAGTTGCTTATGAAGTTTCAGTTTCAAAAATAAAGAAAATAGAAGAAGACGAAAATATAAATATTTAAGTGTTAAAACTTATTCAAAAGATGTAAAATAGATATAAGAAATATATATGATTTATCCTCTAGTATTAATGGAGGATTTTTTGTTTAAAAAAAGTCAAAAGAGGAGGTTTTTTATGTCAATTAATTATACATTAGTGGCAATTATAATGTTGTTTGTAATTCTTATAAGCATCCAATTTACACTTAATAAAATATTTATGATTTTAAAAGAAATTAGAGATATACTTTTGAACAAAAAAATAAAAGATGATTATAATGAAGGAACTAGAAAATATTAAAGCTATATATTAAAAAAGTTATCCAGACTTAGGACAACGATTTACTACATAAATATATATTTATAGTGCAATATTTCTATTTTATTATATTAATATAAAATAAAATAGGACATGCAAGACGTGATTTTGATTTTTTAGTTAAGTTATTTAGGAGGTAAGATAGTGAGAGATATAAGAAAAGAATTAATAGATATATTAATTGCCGAGGTAAAACCTGCACTAGGTTGTACTGAACCAGTAGCAGTAGCCCTGGCTTGTGCAAAAGCTAAAGAATTATTAGGTGAAGAAATAGTAGAAAATAGAATATTAGTAAGTCCAAGTATTTATAAAAATGGGATGTGCGTAGGTATTCCAGGAACAGAAAGATTAGGACTAAAAATAGCTGTTGCAATGGGATTTGTAGGTGGACATTCTGAAAATGGTCTAACAGTATTAGAAACATTAGATGAAACTCAAGTAAGAGAATCTGAAAAATATATGGATACAACTCCTATAGATATTGTTCCAGCACAAACAAAAGATAAAGTATTTATAGAAGTAGATTTAAGAGGAAAAAATAATATAGCAAAAGTAGTTATAAAAGAAAAACATGACAACTTTATATATTTACAAAGAAATCATGAAATTTTACTTGATACAGGTGAGTACAATCAAGAAGTAGATGCAAAAGCGGCAGATAAAAATACAGTTATTAAAAAAGAAACTTTCATGGACACTACTAATGTAAAAGAAATAGTAAAAAATGTTGAAAATATGGATTTAGAAGACATTAAATTCTTATTAGATGGTGGAAAAATGAATCTTGAAATAGCTGATTATGGTTTAGAAAATAAAGCTGGAATAGGTGTTGGATTCGGTATAAAAAAAGCTAAAGAAGAAGGGTACATGGCTGATGATTTAATGACAGAGGCAATGATGTTAACAGCAGCTGCATCAGATGCTAGAATGGCTGGAATAAAAATGCCTGTTATGAGTTCAAATGGAAGTGGGAATCACGGTTTAACAGCAATACTTCCAATAGTAGCATATAGCAATAAATTCCCTCAAAATGATGAAAAACTAGCAAAAGCATTAGCAATATCACACTTAGTAACTGGATATATTAAAAATTATACAGGGAGATTATCGGCAGTTTGTGGATGTGGAGTAGCAGCATCAACTGGAGCGGCAGCAGGGATTTCTTGGTTAATGGATGAAGATATAACTCATATAAAAGGTGCAATCGAAAATATGATAGCAAACTTAAGTGGAATGATTTGTGATGGAGCTAAAGCTGGTTGTGCACTTAAATTAGCATCAGCAGCATCAGCGGCAGTTCAAAGTGCAATAATAGCAAAACAAGGATTCCATGTTCCACCAAAAAACGGAATAGTTGGAGATAAAGTAGAACAATCTATTAGAAACTTAGGTAAAGTAAGTGATGAAGGTATGACAGTTACGGACGAAGTAATAATAGATGTTATGAATGATATAAATAAGGTAAAATAGTAAAAATACATATAAAAAATAGGTAAATCTTTTAAATGTATTTATTAATTAAAATAGAGGCGAGATAATACTATTCAATCTGCCTCTATTTTTATTGTGAAAATTATAAGAAAATTTAAAAATGGAAAAAATTGCATTGAGTAGAAAATAACTAAATTTACTAAAATTATCATTTTTTGTGTATACTTTACTATGTGAATTATTTAGTTAAAATAACTAATCTAGGGAATTAGCCAGATTATCTAGAGTTTAAAGAGAGGGTTAATAACATGGAGGGGAAAAAAATCCAAGACTATATGAATGATATAGACGAAGAATTTTTACAATCTGAAAGGTTAATTACAAAAAACGGGTTAAATAATTTAAGTAAAAAAAACAAGAAAGCTGGACTAAAAACAATACTACTAATAATGTTTTTTATATGTGTTTGGATATTTACATATATAGCATCAAATAAAAATACAATATTCTTAGCTCAGTCAGTCGGAAATGTCAGTGCTAGATATGTAGAGAGAGCACCAATAATAGAGTATGAGAATAAGCAAGAAGAGTTAAATGAGGAAGAACTTTTCATGAAAAAAAATACTATAATTGCTAAGGGTAGAGTAAAAAATGTTAGGAATATAAGAATTAAATTCAACAATGAAATGATTTATCGTGCAGTAGCAGAAATTGAAATTACACAATCATATAGAGGAAATTGTAAATCAGGTGAATTAATATCTGTATTAATTCCATGCACAATTCATATTGGATTAGATGCTTTAGAACATGAAGTTATTTCTAATTTAAGAGTAGGGATGAATGGAATTTTTATGATGGAAAAGTATGATCAACATTCTTATATCGAAGAAGAGGGCACTATATTATATTTAGAAGACTTGGCTGAATATGGATTTATAGATGCTCATAAATATGGATTTTTAGAAAATAAAGGTCAATTAATATTTGATAGATATACATTTAAAAGTATAGAAAAAGCAACAAAATTAGAGGAAGTTGAATCATACATCAAAAAGATGATAGAATAATTATATAACTATTCTTTGTGACTATTTAATATAGACAGAATTTATTAATCATTATAAAATAGATATATTAACGATTATGGAGGAACAATAATGGATATAGAAAAAAAAGTTTGGGAAGTATTATGTTCTGAAGAGGACTTAAATAAAAGAATAAAAGAATTAGGAGCCCAAATTACAGAAGATTATAAAGATAAAAATCTAATGGTTATATCTTTATTAAGAGGTAGTTTCGTATTTTGTGCAGATTTAGTTAGAGCTATCGATTTAAAAACAAAAATTGATTTCATGACTACACAAAGTTACGGAGATGGTTTCTCTACAAGTGGAAATGTAGAAGTTGTAAACGATATAAAAGGAAGCCTAGAAGGATATGATGTATTAGTTGTAGATGATATAACTGATTCAGCACTTACAATGGATTATGTTATAAGACATTTAAAAGAAAAAAATCCAAAAAGTATAAAATCTTGTGTTTTACTTGATAAACCAAGTAGAAGAAGAGTAGAATTAGTTCCAGATTATTGTGGTTTCACAATAGAAGATAAATTCGTAGTAGGTTACGGATTAAACTATGGAGACCATTACAGAAATATACCATATGTATTTGTTGTAACTGATAAAGATAGATAGTAGTAAATGGGGTAACATTTTGTTACCCCATTATTTATATAAATTAATATTAAAGTTTCATAAATAATTAAATCTTAGTGCTTTTATTGTCTTTTAATTTTTCTATTCTGTATCCGATTTCTTTATTTGCTAGTTTATATCCTTCTTTAATCATATCTTCTCGACTAATAGCATTACCCAATAAAGAATCTATAGTAAGCTGATTTCTATCTTCAAAATATTTTTCAAGAAGCTGTTCCTCTAACTCAGATTGAACTTTTAAATCACCTTCATGCATTATATGTTTTACATCAAAGCCTGCCTTTATTAATTCTTTACCTAGTAATATCGCGCGATGGCATCTAATAGGCTCTTGCATTGCACCAAGCAGTACTATTTTATAATTTTTAGAGCAGCCAACTTTTAATCTTTCTATTCCTCTTTTAAATTCATCTTCTAAAATTACTTTATCAAAATCTGCATATCCTTCATCATTATAGCTGACTTTAGTTTTTCTTTTTGCACCAAATTCATCAGCCATATAGATATATGTATATCCTAAATTTTTTAGAGTTTCGTGGAGAAATTCTTTATTATATTGAGTGTTATATTTTGAGTAAGGGGTAGATCTTATATCAACTACACAATTTATATCGTATTTTTTTAATATTTCTATAAACTTATCAAACGGATAATTAGAATGACCTAATGTATAAATTTCTATTTTAACCACATCCTTAATATATTTTAATTATATAAATATAATACCCCAATTTTAATATGAAATTTTGAAAAATAGTATTAGCTAATTGATTTTATTTAAAGATAAACATAAAAACTCAAATATAAAAATAGAAAAAATTTAAAAATTAAGCTAAAAATAGAATTTTTATTGTAAACAATGGCAATACTTATTAATAACATATAGTAAGTAAATTTATTGACAATTAAATTAAAAAATAATAATATTAAAATATAAATTATAAAATAAATCCATTGATAAGGAAGAGTAATTAAGTTTAGGTTCGATATAGAGAGTTGAGGATGGTGGAATCTCAACAAGAAAGAATTTAATGAATGGGCCTTTTAGGAGTAAATTGAAATCTTTATGAGAGTAGACTTTACCGTGTGTTGCACGTTATAGCAACTGAGGTATTATATAGTACTGATAATTAAGTGATGTATTTTTTAATACATAATTTAGGTGGCAACGCGGATATAACACTCCGTCCTATAGTTTTAGGACGGAGTTTTTTATTATAAAAATATTTAAGACGTATCAACAATATAAGGAGATGAAAAAATGAGCAAAAAAACTATATTAACAGGGGATAGACCTACTGGAAAGCTACATTTAGGACATTATACAGGTTCTCTTAAAAATAGGGTATCTCTACAAAACGAAGATAAATACAATATGTTCGTAATGATAGCTGACCAACAAGCATTAACTGATAATGCTAAAAATCCAAAAAAAATAGTAGATAATTTATTAGAAGTAGCTATGGATTATATGGCTGTTGGATTAGACCCAACAAAAACAAATTTATTTATACAATCTCAAATTCCAGAATTAGCAGAGCTTACAATGTACTACTTAAACTTAGTAACAGTTTCTAGACTACATAGAAACCCAACTGTAAAATCTGAAATACAACAAAAAGGATTTGGAGAAAGTATACCAGCAGGTTTCTTCATATACCCAGTGAGTCAAGTTGCTGATATAACTGCATTTAAAGCTGATTTAGTTCCAGTTGGAAATGACCAAAAACCAATGATAGAACAAACTAGAGAAATAGTAAGAAGTTTCAACACTACATACGGAGATGTATTAGTTGAGCCAGAAGGAATGTACCCAGAAGGAATAGCAGGAAGACTTCCAGGACTTGATGGAAAAGCAAAAATGAGTAAATCATTAGGAAATGCTATATACTTAAGTGATGATGCTGACGAAGTTAGAAAAAAAGTAATGTCAATGTTTACAGATCCAAACCATATAAGAGTTGAAGACCCAGGTTGTGTTGAAAATAACGCAGTATTCACATACCTAGATGCTTTCTGTAAAGATAAAGATGCATTAGAAGAAATGAAAGCTCATTATAGACGTGGTGGACTTGGAGATGTTAAAGTTAAGAGATACTTAAATGACATATTACAAGCTGAATTAGATCCAATCAGAGCGAGAAGAAAAGAATTAGAACAAAATCCAGATTATATATATGAAATTCTTAAAAAAGGTAGCGAAAGAGCAAGAGCAGTAGCAGCTCAAACTTTAAGCGAAGTTAGAGATGCTATGGGAATAGAGTATTTTAAAGGAATGAACTTCTAATATAAGTTTAAAAAATATATGACAGATAATAAAAGCTATAGTTATAACTTATTAGGCATAATAATTTTAACTATAGCTTTTTTTATAATATATAGGAAATTATATTTATTTAAAAGCTCTATATTAGATATTTTTAAGTATAAAATTTATAGGTGGATAATTTTTTTAATAATTACTTATGAATAAATTTTTTTATAGGTTAAAAAAAGTGTATTTTAGTATATATTTCGACAAAATTCGCTAATAAATATATGATATAATCGTGGTTGGATTTTGCGAAAAAGGGAATTATTTTTAAATATAGATATAAATATATAAGTATTAAAAATTATAGAATTTATATCTATAAATCAAAAGGAAGGAAGAATAGTGAATTTTCTTGATCAAACTACAATAATTAAAAGTATAGGGGGATTGAGCAAAAATCTATACAAAAAGAAATTGGATACAGTTGGATTTATTTTATTATCATTATTATTAGGCGCAATTTCTTTATTTATTTTTTCAGCATGTGCAGTGTCTGAAATGAAAATAGAAAGCGGGAATATACCATATTTCTGTTCTATGATTGAGATTATAAAAACTATAATCATCTTAATGTTAACTATAAAGATTTTATTGACAAAATCAGAAAGTGAAAAAGCTAAAAAGTATATTTTAAAAGATTTAATAACATGGATAATAACTTTTATGGCAATAGTTATGATAGCTAAATTAGTTGATATATTGGTTATTAGAAATTTTAAGTTATCATTTTACAATATAATTGGAAGAACAAATGAATTTGCATTAGTAAGAGCAGGGATAATATACCTATCTTTAAGCATAATACTTTCAATATCGATATATTTATTAGGATATAGAATATTTAGTTTTATTAAAGACAATAGGAAAGTATCTATGTTAAGTACTTTAAAAAGCTTTTTTAGAAATATAATAGCAATACCAATTTTCTGGGTATTAGCTAAAAGTATACAAATTTTAAGTTTAATTTTTATAGTGAAACATTACATATTATGTGGAGCTATATGTGCGATGACAGCTTCACTATACTTAGCATTAGTTGTATCTACAGCTTATGTAAGTGTAGAGAATGAACTGCATAAATACGATAAAAATATATGCTAAATTAAGAGAGTTTATTTTATGTATCAAACAGTACATCATAATATAAATTTAGTTTATGAAAGAAGGTAAGTTTGATGAAAAGAAATAGAAGAAAAAGATTGAAGAATATTTTAATTTTAGTAGGCATTGTTATTTTATGTGTATATAGTTTCAAGAAGATAACGGATATCGGGATTAACTGGATTCAGAAAGGTAATGTGAAAGTGGACTATGAACATGAATGGGACAATATGAGTGATGAAGATAAAAAGATAATAGAAAAAGTTATATCACTTTCAGAGAAAAAACTCGGGACACAATATGTCTGGGGAGGAAAGGGAGAGATAATAACAGAGGAAAGATACAACGAATTTTTAAAGTGCTATGGAGAGAGTTACTATCCATTGGACAAAGAGGATTACATAGGTATTCAAGGGTTTGATTGTTCAGGTCTTACATATTGGACTTATAAAGAAGCATCAGGAGTAAATATAGGTTATTCAACAAGTCAGCAACAAGAAGTACTCAAAAAATACAAGGTTAGGGGAGAACTTCAACCGGGTGATTTGATATTTACTACTAGACATGTTGTCATCTACATAGGAAACGGAAAGGTTATACATTCTAAAAACAAAAACAAATACCCAAAAGGCGGAATTAGGAAAGATTCCGTAAGATGGTATACAACAGGGACAGCTTATAGAGTAATTGATTATATAAATGATGTGAAATAGTATATGTATTATTAATCAATTACCATAAATTTATATGATTTAATAAAATAGGGAGAGTTATAAGCTAAAAAATTAAAAAGGAGAATATCTATGGTATTATGTGAAAGGTGTGGAAATCACAACGAAGATTACTGTAATTATTGCGGTAATGAAGGTAATGAATTATCTACTTTCCAAAGGAAGTTGATGTTTAAGGAAAATCAAAATGACTATTGTGATGTGTGTGGGCATGAAACAAAGTCAAACCAAACTTACTGCCCAGGATGTGGTAAATTATTAAGTCAAGTAGTAAAGGAAATAAAGGCAAAAACTAGTAGAAGAACTGGTGATAATTATCAAAACAACGATAGAATTAATAATTTAAATTTAGATTCAATAAACGCAGCAACAGGTGCTGTAGCACAAGAGGCAAAAAATATGTTTGGGGATTTACCAGGATTCTTAGGTAACGCAATAAATGAATTAAGAAACTTTGACTATGCATCATTTATTGCAAATAATCTGAGTACAGCATTACAGACGGTGGCGATATCAATAGCTATAATGGCTATTTATATATTTGCACAGTTACAATTTGGGAACTCTTTAGTAAGTGGATTATTTAAAGATGGTTCAATAGAAATATCTCATTTCAAACAATTTATATTTGGATTAGCATCTATGAATGGATCTAAAATAGTGATGAGTGGGTTACTAAACTCTGTAAATATAGGAATAGCTGCTAGAATAATTATTACACCGATAATTACGGGATGTATTATATACTTAGCAACAAGAATGATATACGGTAAAAGAGAAGTTAAATCACTTCCAACAGCAGTATTATGTGCTTTTGTATATGCAATAATTTCAATGGTGATATCTTTATTTGCAAGACAAACTGAATCAATGAGTTCATTTGTAAATATTAAAGTTTATATTGGAGTATTTAGTGTATTTATAAATGGATTTATAATATCATTTATGGCCAATATATTAGCATTAGAAAAAGAAAACTCTAGAAATATAGGCACATTATCTAATATATTTAAAAAGAACCTATTTACTTTAGGAACTATATTACTTGTAACTACAATAGTAATTATAGCATGGACATATATAAAATTAGGTTCATTTACGGATATATTATATGCTATTGAAGATATGATAGGAAGTAACTATTTATATGGATCTTTAATTGACTACCTTGAGATGTTTGGATTTAGTGCTGATAAAATGAATGCAATATGGTTTGTATATATAGTTATTATTGGATTGATAGCAAGTTCATGGACGCTACTTATGTCTCATCTTATAAGTCTAAAATTTGCAACTATGTCTATGAGTATATTCTCATTAGTTGACCAAGGTGAAGGACTATACATATTATTAATTTTAATACCAATTGCAACACTTATAATGATTGGTAGAATGATAAAGAAAAGACATGGTGAATATAACCACAATATAATAGGTGTTTATAGTATATGTTATACGACTGTAATGGGATTAATATCATATTTCTCAACAATAACAATAAATGGATCTATACCTGGTGTGGATAGTTCAGATGCAGCTGGATTAGTTGATTCAGCAGGTAAATTTAATCTTGTAATAGGAACTAATTTATTTGTGACTATTATAACTGTGTTTATATTCAGTACGATATTTATGTATATAGGATATAAAACAAAGAAAATTGAAAACTAAAATAGAGGAGAGTATGAGTTATGGCTACTAGACAAGAAATAATGAGAGAAATAGATAATTTAAATAAAACTATAGAAGATACTAATTTAAGAAAAGAGGAAGCACTTTTAAACTTAGGGATATTAGTATATCAAAAAGTTAGGGAAGGTTTACTTGAAAATGATGAAATAGATAGAATTTGTGAACCTATAATAGGGTTTGATCATGTAATATATGATTCTAAAGTTAAAATACATAATCATAGAAAACAACTAGAGGGGATTAAATGTAGTTGTGGGGCAAATTTAAATCCAGAGGATAGATTCTGTGGAACTTGTGGGAAAAAGGTTGAATTACCAGTAGACAATATAGAATATATGACATGTGAAAGATGTTTATCAGAAATAGATAGTACTTCAACATTCTGTCCATGTTGTGGAATAAAACTATAAAGATAAAAGTTAATATATAAAATAAAAAGAGTATAAAATATATAAAATTATTTTATACTCTTTTTTTTATAACATATAGGAAATTATATTTCACCTTCTATAACTTCAACAATTCTATGAAGAAGGTGAGAAAATGCAAAGAATGTTGTTTCAAATCGTATATAATCTAGAACATTTTCATCCCATAAAAACTTAATTTCAGGTGGAAAGTCACAATCTTCTTCAAAAAATAGAAATTTGACTGGTAGGAAATCGAATATATTTATTATATATCCAACGTCTGCTTCATTTATTTTTTGACCACCTAATTTCTCACATGCTTTAGATAAAAGATTTATATTGTTGGAAAATAGAGTTTCGTATTTTTTAAACATAGTATTCTTTCCACCAACATTACCTACATTGACAACTCCTTTTAAACTATTGGGAGTGCACCAATTACCAGATAAATGCAAATGTTCTTTTGAATAATCAAATAAGTCTAAAATAGACATAACTTCATTATAGGTCGCATTTATATAAGTATTATTTTTAGATAAATATTGGATACTTCCATTTTGTCTATTTAAGCGATACTTTTGACCTATAAAATTGATATAAAGATAGTGTTCATCTAACTCTAAATTGAATTTTTTGGCGATTTTTTCATGATTCCATTTAGGAAAGAGTATTAAAGCTTTTTGTGTTTGAATTTCATAATTTGATTTTTGGTTAGTCATATAAATATTCTCCTTGTATATCATTATATAATGACAATCCTAGATGACTGTATTTACTTTTAGAGTAGTAGATTTTAATAACTTATGCAATTGAAATGGTTGTAAATCTTAGAAATGAAGAAAGTTATAAAGAAAAAAGGAACGAAATAAATATAAATTTATCTCATTCCATAAGTTTGACCCTATTAATCTTGACAGTTGACAAAATAGTCAGAGTATTTTACTAACATGGCTGAGCTATTTTTAAAACCGTCGTATATATGTTTGTTAAAGATTGTTTCTAATGCTTGTATATCTTTCTTAGTAAGTGCCTCAAAAATCATACGATGTTCTTCGTATAGATGTTGAATGTTGTTTTCCCCCTGTAAATTTACTAAAGAACGAAATCTCTCGTAATGATGATTTATTCCAAGAACCATATTCCAGATGTTTTCTTTTCCTGCAATACGGAAAATTAATCTATGGAAGTTATTATCGTATTTTATAAAATCATTTACTGAGTTTTCGTTTTCAGCAGCACCTTGTAAGAATAATTTTTGTTCATTTAGATTAAACTCTAGTTTTAGTTCGTCTGCCTCTGTAAGAGTCATAGTAAGATCTTTTAAGATGGATAATTCAACTACTTTACGGACATAAAGAACATCCGAAATTTGGTTTATATCCATTAATGATACAAAAGTACCTATGTGAGGTTTTACTTCGAGTAAACCTTCGTTAGATAAAGCTTTAAATGCGTCACGCACCGGTGTACGAGATACATTGAACTTTGAAGCTATATCTGTTTCGCTTATTGAACTTCCTGGAGCTAATCTAAGGCTTAAAATTTCTGCTTTTAAACCTTCATAAACAATATTTGATGAAGCATTGCTTTTTTTAAATTTCATCTAACTGTACCCCTATTTTGTTTTATTGTTTAGTTTACGATTGTTTAGTTTAAGGTATTGAAAAATACCCTCTCGAGATTCTAGCATATTTCAAGATATAATGTCAATCCAATTAAAAACACTATAATTATGACTATAAAATAGTAAATATTTTTATAGGATTTATTTGTTAATTTTATTAAGATTGAGTGCTTATTATTTTAAAAAACTTTGTTATAAAAAAGATTATCGGTATGTTTTTGCTATTTTTTATTATGTTTTCCTATAAAAATGAGAATTATAACGAGTTTAGGAAAATGTTTTTGTAAGCGTGAAAATGATTTGTTTTTACATATTATGGAATAGAAAAGGGATGTAAAAAGGGGACAAAAATAAAGTCTTGTATACTAGTTTATATTAAAAGTTATATAAATATAAAAAATGATAAAAAAATTTTATAAGATTTTAAAAATAGAAAAACCAACAGGGACAATGCTTTCACAGGTATGATTGTTAAAAAATAAACCAATATTTATAAAAAAACATAAAAAAACATAAAAATAGTATTTACAACTTGTATACAAGTATGTTACTATAAGTTTGTTATTAAAATAACACAATCGATTGAGAGCTGATTCAAGAAAACGGAATCATACAAAATAATAACAAATATAAAAAACAGTTACTAAATGATATAGAGATAATAAAGGTGAAAAGATACAATGGATGAAAAACTATGAACTAAAAAATATCATTAGTGACTAGCAAAAACGAAATCAAAATAACACACAAGTAAAACACTCAAAAAATCGATGGGGGGCATTGACATGGAATTACGAAAAGAACAAGTAAGACAAGAAAACAAATCAGTAAAACCTTTTGGGATTAAAGACAAAGTAGGATACTTATGCGGGGACTTAGGAAACGATTTTACGTTTATATTTGCAAGTATGTACTTAATGGTATTTTATACAAATGTTTGGGGAGTTAGTCCATCATTAGTAGGAACTTTATTCTTAGTATCAAGATGTTTAGATGCGTTCACAGATGTAACAATGGGACGTATAGTAGACAAAGCAAAACCAACAAAAGATGGTAAATTTAGACCATGGCTTAAGAGAATGGCAGGGCCAGTTGCATTAGCAAGTTTCTTAATGTATCAATCAAGTTTAGCTGGAGCTTCAATGACAGTTAAAGTAGTAGTAATGTTCGCAACTTACATATTATGGGGATCATTATGTTATACAGCAATCAATATACCTTATGGATCAATGGCATCAGCTATGACAGATGTACCAGAAGAAAGAGCAGCTCTTTCAACTTGGAGAAGTTTAGGTGCTAACTTTGCATCAATAATAATAGGATCAGTAGTACCTCAAATTATATACAGTGCAGATGCAAACGGTAACCAAATAGTTAGCGGTAGCAAATTTACATTAGTAGCAGGAATATTCTCAATATGTGCATTATTATGCTACACAATTTGTTATACATGTACAACTGAACGTATAAAATTAGAACCAACTAAAAAAGAAGAAAATGCTTCATTAGCAAAATCATTCAAAACAATAATATCAAATAGAGCTTTATTAGCAATAATAGGAGCAGCAATAACTTTATTACTAAGCCAATTTATGACTCAAACAATGAACCAATACTTATTTGCAAGTTACTTTAGAGATATAAATGCATTATCATCACTTAGTATGGTAAGTTTACCATTAAGTTTAGGATTAGCAGCAGTATCTGGAATAATAGCAAGCAAATTTGGTAAAAAAGAATTCTCAGCATTTGGGATGTTCTTAGCAGCAGGATGTTATGGATTATTATACTTCATGAAAGTTACAAATCCATGGGCATTTATAGGAATGTATGTTGTAGCAGGTATAGGAGTAACAGGATTCAATATGTTCATATGGGCTCATATAACAGATGTTATAGACTACAATGAAGTTAAATTCGGGGAAAGAAATGACGGAGTTATATATGGCGTTTATTCATTCGCTAGAAAAATAGGACAAGCTTTAGCAGGTGGTCTTGGTGGATATGCATTAGCATTCATAGGATACAATGCAGTAGCTCAAGAACAAACAACAGAAGTTCTTAATGGTATATATACATTTTCAACATTATTCCCAGCTGTATGCTATGGGATTGTAGCACTAATAATGTTATTCGCTTATCCTCTAAGCAAAAAAGTTATAGCTGAAAATGGAAGAATCTTAGCTGAAAGAAGAGCTAAATAATAATATAGATTAAATATACTTACATAAAATGAATTGTTAAATCAGTTAACACTATCTAAGAGCTAGTACTATCTTTAAGGGGAGGTACTAGCTATTAGATGTTAAAATAAAATACAGAAAATACAGAAAATTTAAAGAGAAGGTTAGGAGAATTTTATGAAATTATCATTTCGTTGGTATGGAGAAGACGACAAAGTAACATTACAAAACATTAGACAAATACCAGGTATGGACTCAATAGTAACAGCAGTTTACGATGTTCCAGTTGGTGAAGTATGGAGCAGAGAATCAATTGCTACATTAAAAAAACAAGTAGAAGATGCTGGATTAAACTTCGATGTAATCGAAAGTATACCAGTACACGAAGATATCAAACTTGGTAAACCAAGCAGAGATAAATACATAGAAAACTATTGTGAAAACATAAGAAGAGTTGCTGAAGCTGGAGTTAAATGCATATGCTACAACTTCATGCCAGTATTCGACTGGACAAGAACTCAATTAGACCATGAATTAGAAGATGGATCAACTTCATTAGTTTACTATCAAGAACAAGTTGACAAAGTTAACCCATTAGAAAGTGATAGCGATTTAACACTTCCAGGTTGGGATGCTTCTTACACTAGAGAAGAATTAAAAAGCGTAGTTGCTGAATACAATGCAATGAGCGAAGACGATTTATGGAATAACTTACAATATTTCTTAGAAAAAATAATACCAGTTGCTGCTGAATGTGACGTAAACATGGCTATACATGAAGACGATCCATGCTGGAGTATATTCGGATTACCAAGAATAATAACTTGTGAAGAAAACTTAGACAGATTCTTAAAATTAGTTGATGACAAACACAATGGTATAACTTTATGTGCAGGTTCATTAGGATGCTCAAACCAAAATGACGTTGCTAAAATGGCAGCTAAATACGCAGCTATGGGAAGAATACACTTCGTTCACATGAGAAACGTACAAGTATTAGACAACGGATTTGAAGAAAGAGCTCACTTATCTTCTTGCGGAAGCTTAGATATGTACGCAATAATGAAAGCATTATATGATAATGGATTCAGAGGATACATAAGACCAGACCACGGAAGAATGATATGGGGAGAAACAGGTAGAGCTGGATACGGTTTATATGATAGAGCGTTAGGTGCTACTTACTTAAACGGTTTATGGGAAGCAATAGAAAAAGCTAGCAAATAAGAACTAGTAAAACTATTAAATAACAATTTTTAAACAAATATTTAAACTAAAACTAAACTAAAAAGATTTTTACGGAGGAATTAAAAATGAAATTACCTTTTCAAATAGATTTAAACGATAAAGTAGTTGTTATAACAGGTGCAGGTGGATTAATATGTTCTGCTTTCGCTGAAGCAATGGCTATGTGTGGAGCAAAAGTTGCTTTACTTGACTTAAACGAAGAAGCAGCTAAAAAATATGCGGATGAAATAGTTGCTAAAGGATACAAAGCTAAAGGTTACAAATGTAACGTTTTAGAAAAAGATAGTTGTGAAGCTGCAAGAGCTGAAATATTAAAAGACTTCGGAACTTGCGATATATTAATAAATGGAGCTGGTGGAAATAATCCAAAAGCTACAACTGATGATGAATACTTCTTACCAGAACATTTAAATGAAATGAAAACTTTCTTCGATTTAGATCCTCAAGGAGTATCTTTCGTATTCAACTTAAACTTCATGGGTACATTAATACCTACTCAAGTTTTTGCTATGGATATGATGAACAAAAAAGGTGCAAGTATAATAAACATATCTTCAATGAATGCTTATTCACCACTTACAAAAATACCAGCATACAGTGGAGCTAAATCTGCTATATCTAACTTTACTCAATGGTTAGCAGTTCACTTCTCAAAAGTTGGTATCCGTTGCAATGGTATAGCACCAGGATTCTTCTCAACTAAACAAAATGAAAAATTATTATGGAACGAAGATGGAACTCCAACTGCAAGAACTGAAAAAATATTAGCTGGAACTCCAATGGGTCGTTTCGGTGAATTAGAAGAATTAATAGGTTCTTTATTATTCTTAACTTGTGAAGAAGCTTCAGGATTCGTAAACGGAACTGTAATACCAGTAGATGGTGCTTTCGCAGCATACTCAGGTGTTTAAGATATAAAAATATAATTTAGAAAATAAGATAGTCTTTTGTATGGTTTTGATACTTAAAAATTAAGTATTAGGCCATACAGAGGCTAGATAATATAAATATATTATAAGGAGTATAATAGGATATTATGATAAACGTGGACTTAAGAAAACAACCTTATAACCTTGATGATGAAGGTGTAAAATGGGTTGAAGAAACTATAAAATCAATGACTTTAGAAGAAAAAATAGGTCAATTATTTATAAACATGGGGGCAAGTAGGGACGAAGAATATTTAAAAAGCGTTCTTGATAACTACCATATAGGTGGTGTTCGTTACAACCCAGGTAAAGCTGAAGAAGTATACGAACAAAATAAAATACTTCAAGAAAACAGTAAAGTACCTCTATTAATAGCTGCTAACACTGAAATGGGTGGTAATGGAGCTTGTACAGATGGTACTTACATAGGAAACGAAGTTAAAATAGCTGCAACTGATGACAAAAGATATGCTTACGAAATGGGTAGAGTATCTGGTGTAGAAGCTGCTGCTATAGGATGCAACTGGAGTTTCGCTCCAATAGTTGATATAAACAGAAACTGGAGAAACCCAATAATATCTACAAGAACTTGGTCAGCTGACGTTGAGCAAACTTTAGAATTATCTCTTGAATATATGAGAGGTATAATGGAAAGCGGAATAGCTCCAGCTGCTAAACACTTCCCTGGAGATGGTATAGATGAAAGAGATCAACATTTATCTTTCGCTCCAAACTCTTTATCAGTAGAAGAGTGGGATGCTACATTTGGTAGAGTATACAGCGGATTATTTGAAGCTGGTCTTCCATCAATAATGGCTGGACATATAGCATTACCAGAGTATGTTAAATACTTCAATCCAGAAGCAACTACTCAAGAAGTATATATGCCTGCTACATTAAGTAAATATATATTAACTGACTTATTAAGAGGAAAAATGAACTTCAACGGTTTAGTTGTAACAGATGCTTCTCACATGGTTGCTATGACTTCAGCTATGAAACGTAGCGAAATGTTACCAACTGCAATAGCTGCTGGTTCTGACTTATTCTTATTCTTCAATGATCCAGACGAAGATTTCCAATGGATGATGGATGGATACAAAAACGGAATAATAACTGATGAAAGATTAGAAGAAGCTTTAACTAGAATATTAGGAACAAAAGCTGCTTTAGGTCTTCATAAAAAAGCTAAAACAGAAATATTACCTGCAAAAGAAGAAGCGATGGCTAAAATCGGTTTAGAAGAAAATAAAGCTATAGCTAAAGAAGTTTCTGACAAAGCTATAACTTTAGTTAAAAATACTCAAGATGTATTACCAATAGCACCAGAAAAAACTAAGAGAGTTTTACTTGTTGAAGCTAAAGGATTCGATGGTGGATTCGGTAAATTCATCGAAATAATGGGTGGAGCTAAAAAGAAACCAATTGAAATAGTTAAAGAATTATTAGAAGCTAAAGGATTCGACGTAGAAATATGGGAATCTCCAATAGACAAAATAATGAAACTTCCAAAAGAGGAAATGGCTCAAGCTTTAGGAAATGTATATGCTGGTAAGAGACCAATAGCTGAATTAACAAGCAAATATGATTTAATAATAAACATAGCTAACGTTAATGCAAGTGTTGACCAAAGATTACAATGGCCACCAAGTAAAGGTACTCCAGATATACCATTCTACGTAAACGAAATACCAACTATATTCGTTTCAGTTAAGTGTCCATTCCACTTAGCCGATGTACCACAAGTTAAAACTTACATAAATACTTATGATGATAACCAACAAACATTAGAAGCATTAGTAGAAAAACTTGTAGGAAACTCAGAATTTAAAGGTATAAGTCCAGTAGATGCATTCTGTGGATTCGGAGATACTCGTTTCTAATTTTAGAAAAATAGCACGTTTTAATATAAATTAATAAAATACCTTAGGGTGTAGCTCCTGGCTACATCCTAATTTGATATAAAGGAGCAGACATGGGATACTTTAATTACAACAAAGAAAAAGACTTTTTAATATGCATAGATTCAGATGGTTGTGCGATGGATACAATGAATTCAAAACACTTTAATTCATTTGGACCAGAATTCGTAAAATCATATGGTTTAGAAGAATATAGAGATGAAGCTTTAGAATACTGGAATGAAATAAACTTATTCACAGGAACTAGAGGTATAAACCGTTTCAAAGGTTTAGCGATGGCTGTTAGAGAAATGAGCGATCGTAAAGGAATAAAATTTGATGGTTTAGAAGAATTTGAAAATTGGGTAGAAACTGCACCACAATTATCAAATCCTGCTTTACTTGAAAAATGCCAAGAAAAAAGCAACGAATGTATGGAAAGAGCATTATTATGGAGTATACATGTTAACTTATCAATAGTTGCAGCTCAAGATGATGATATGCCTTTCGAAAATGTTAAAGACACTATGGATGAGTTATGCAAACAAGCTGACTTAACTGCAGTTTCTTCTGCAAATGGTCAAGCTGTTGAACATGAGTGGACAAAACACGAAATAAAAGATTGTTGTAGAGTATTACTTTGTCAAGAAGCTGGTTCAAAAGCATACTGTATAGAACAACTTCTTACAAAAGGATACGACAAAGATAAAGTTCTTATGGTCGGGGATGCACCTGGGGATAAAAAAGCTGCATTAGATAATGGAGTAAGATTCTATCCAATAATCGTTAAGAAAGAAGCATTCAGCTGGAAGAGATTAAAAGAAGAAGCTAGCCAAAAATTATTTGCTGGTGAATTTGATGATGCTTACCAAGCTCAATTAATAAATGAATTTGAAGAAGCTTTAGGAATATAGTCTAAAGACAATTAAAAATATAAATTACAGACAGGGAGATACATTATGAAAAACTTTATGGACAAAGATTTTCTTTTATCAAATGAAATATCTAAAAAATTATATCATGAATATTCAAGCACTATGCCAATAATAGATTATCACTGCCACATCAATCCACAAGAGATAGCAGAAGATAAAAAATTTGAAAACATAACTCAAGTATGGTTAGGTGGAGACCACTACAAATGGAGACAAATGCGTTCAAATGGTGTTGAGGAAAAATATATAACTGGAGATGCGACTGATAGAGAAAAGTTCCAAAAATGGGCTGAAACTTTAGAAAAAGCAATAGGAAATCCTCTTTATCATTGGAGTCATTTAGAATTACAAAGATACTTTGGATATAATGGTGCTTTAAATGGGGAAACAGCAGAAGAAGTTTGGAATATATGTAACGAAAAATTAAAAACTATGTCTGCTAGAAGTATAATGAAAGATTCTAATGTTGAATTAATATGCACTACAGATGATCCAATAGATGACTTAAAATGGCATCTAGCTATAAAAGAAGATGAAACTTTTGACATAAAAGTTCTTCCAACTTGGAGACCGGACAAAGCTATAGCTATAGAAAAAGTTGATTTTGTTGACTATATAGCAAAATTATCACAAGTAAGTGGTATAGAAATAAACTCTTTCGATACTTGGAAACAAGCTATAACTAATCGTATAGAATTCTTCAACGAAGTAGGGTGTAGAGTAAGTGACCATGGTCTATTATACATACCTTATGTTGAAGCTGATGAAGCTACAGTAGACGCTATACTTAAAAAACGTCTTGCTGGTGAAACTCTTACAGAAACTGAAGAATTACAATACAAAACAGCTTGTATGTTACACTGTGGTGCAGAGTATAGCCGTTTAGGATGGGCTATGCAATTACACTTCGGGGTTACAAGAGACAATAATACAAAAATGTTTAATAAATTAGGGGTAGATACAGGATTCGATGGTATATACAACAGAGTATCAATCGATCAATTAGCATCTTATTTAGACGCTTTAAACAAAGAAGACAAATTACCAAAAACTATATTATACAGCTTAAACCCAGTTGATAATGCTGCTATAGGAACATTAATAGGATGCTTCCAAGAAGCAGGAGTTTGTGGAAAAATACAACAAGGTTCAGCTTGGTGGTTCAATGACCACAAAACTGGAATGATAGAACAAATGACTTCTTTAGGAAACTTAGGGTTATTAGGAAACTTCATAGGTATGTTAACTGACTCAAGAAGTTTCTTATCATACACTAGACATGAGTATTTCAGAAGAATCATGTGTGAGTTAATCGGGGGATGGGTAGCTAACGGTGAATATCCAAACGACGATAAAGTCTTAGAAAGAATGATAAAAAATATATCTCATGACAACGCATTAAACTATTTCGGATTCTAATATAGTTGCCAGTTTTATATTAAAATATAATTTTTAAATTCGGGAAATTGAAGGCATCGTCATCTAAATGGTGACGGTGCAAATATGTTATATATTAAATTACAAACCAAGGGAGAATAAAAATGATAAAAATAAATACATTAAGAGCATTAAAAGAATGTGGTGTAGTAGCAGTAGTTCGTGGAAACTCTAAAGAAGTTGGTGTTGAAATATCAAAAGCTTGCGTTAAAGGTGGAGTTAAGGCTTTAGAAGTAACTTACACAAACAAATTTGCTAACGATATAATAAAAGAATTAAGCGAAATATATGAAGGTCAAGATGATGTAGTAATAGGTGCTGGAACAGTTTTAGATGCTGAAACTGCTAGAGCAGCTATGTTAGCTGGAGCAAAATACATAGTATCACCAGCTTTCGATTTAGAAACTGCAAAAATATGTAACAGATATAAAGTTCCATACTTACCAGGTATAATGACTATAAACGAAATAATAGCAGCTCACGAAGCTGGTGTTGATTTCGTAAAATTATTCCCAGGTAGTGCATTTGGACAAGGATATGTAAAAGCTATAAAAGGGCCACTTCCATATGCTAACATAATGGTAACTGGTGGAGTTAATATAGACAATTTAGATTCTTGGATAAAAGCTGGTGTTGATGCAGTTGGAATAGGTGGAGAATTAAATAAACTTGGAGAAGAAGGTAAGTTCGATGAAATAACTGCTATATGTGAACAATACATGGCTAAATTACACGAAGCTAGAGGTTGCTAATATGAAAGTTGCTGGTTTCGGGGAAATAATGCTTAGACTTTCTACAGATGTAGGAAAGATGATTTTACAAAGTGATAGCTTTAATGTGAATTATGGTGGAGGAGAAGCGAATGTGCTTATTTCTCTATCACATTTCGGAATAGATACAAAAATGATAACTTCTGTTTCAAATGATGACATCGGTAAAAGTATACTTAGATACCTTAGAAGTTACGACATAGACACTGATTTTGTAACGCTAGGAGATCATAGAACTGGTATATATTATCTTCAAGTCGGAAGCGGAATAAGATCATCTAAAGTAATATATGACAGAGATAACTCAGCTTTCTGCAATATGAAAGTTGGGGATTTTGATATAGCAAAAGCTTTAGAAGATGTAGATGTATTCCACTTCTCAGGTATAACATTAGCACTTTCAAATGACCTAAGAGAGTTATTAATGCAAATGTTAGAATACTGTAAAGAGCATAACATCATGGTAAGTTATGACTCAAATTACAGAGCAAAACTTTGGTCTTTAGAAGAAGCTAGAGAAGCAACTTTAAAAGTCCTACCATATGTAGACATATTATCAGCAGGTATATTAGATGCTGAAAATATATTACTTATGAACTGTGAATTAGAAGATAAGCACGAAAAATTAAAATATTATTATGATGAGATATCAAAGACTTATCCAAATATTAAGCATATATTCTCATCACATAGAGATATAGAATCTTCTTCAGTAAATAAATTACAATGTAATTATTACACTAACGGAATATTATACTTATCTAACAAAATAAACATAGATAGTATAGTTGACAGAGTAGGTGGGGGAGACGCTCTAAGCGCCGGTATAATCTATTCTATAATAAACAATAAAGATCCTAAATATGTTTGTGAATTTGCAACATGTGCATCTGCATTAAAACACAGTATCCTAGGAGATGCTAATTTAGTAGAACTTAGTGATGTTGAAAAATTAATGTATGAAGGCGTTGGGAAAATAGCTAGATAACAAAAAGGAGTATAGAAAGTGATTTACTTTCTATACTCCTTTTTTGATATAAAAAATGATATTTATACTCATTTTAAAGTTGAATAAATAAAATTTCATATAATTTATTAAATACGTTCTAGTGTTTATTTTGTTGTAGATGATTGATCATAAAATTGGGTATTTTTATAATGATAAACTATTTTTGAATAATTAAATACTGTGCCTGAAGATGAAAAACATTGATTATAAGCAACTAATCCAGGGTCACCTACATTTAATTCAAGTAACTTTGCATATTTTTCATCTAATTTTATCACATTAAAATACCTATCTTGAAAACTTGTAGTTATATTAAAAGCTTTTTTTATATAATCAAAAATAGAACCCATTACTATTTCTTGATTTAAAAAAGGAACAATACTTTTTTTATAAAAAGACTCTTCATAGCACATTATTTCATTATCGATATATCTTATTCTTTTGACAACATATACATCTTCATCTTTGTCACATTCTAAATGATTGCATATTTCATCATCTGGTTTAACAAGTTCTAAATCTACTAATTTTGATGTTATTTTATGCTCTTCTAGGTTATCTGTAAATCCCTTTGGAGAGTTAAAATTTATATATCCCTTTTTATTTCTTTTTCTTACAAAAATCCCACTACCTTGAACTTGATAAACAATTCCCCTTAAAACTAAAGTTTCTAAGGCTTTTACAATAGTACTTTTGCTTACACCGTAATCACTGGCAAATTGCTCTACTGTAGGAAGTTTTGTTCCTTTGGGCAAATCATTTTCATAAATATGATCTTCTATTTGATTGGCAATTAGTTGATATTTAAGCATTTTATACTCCCCTTACTTTCTAATTCTATTTTATTAGTATATCATAAAAAAATTATAAATAACAATATCGCGGAAGATAGTGATATTAAAATGGAAAAAAAGAAAATGTTTTCAAAAATGCGTTGACAAAATTATACCGGTATAATTATAATATAAACATACAATAAAAAAGTAAGGGAACAAAATATAAAATTAATATTAAAAAAGGGGGAATATAATCATGGCACAAAGTATTCGTGATTATGAAAAATTAGCAGTAGATATAGTAGACGCTGTTGGCGGCAAGGAAAACATTGTCAACACTACAAGATGCGCTACTAGATTGAGATTAGTATTAAAAGAAACACCAAAAGATGCAAATAAAAAAGTATCTGGACTTACTGGTGTAATAACAGTAGTAGAAAATAATGGTCAGTTCCAAGTTGTAATAGGAACTCATGTAGGGAAAGTTTTCGATAAAGTACAAACATTAGTTGATTTAGACGAAACTTCTTCAGAAGATGCTCCAAAAGGAAGCATAGTAAATAGAGTAATAGCAACAATGTCAGCAGTGTTTGCACCATTTATATATATATTAGCAGCAGCTGGATTATTACAAGGTTGTCTAATTATAATTAATATGATAAATCCAGGTTTTGCATCAACAGGAACATATGAAGTATTGAGCTTTATATCTTGGGCACCTTTCACATTCTTACCAATATTTATAGCAATAACAGCATCTAAACATTTTAAATGTAATACATTTATAGCAGTTGCTTGTTGTGCAGCACTTGTAAGTCCCGATTGGGCATCAATCGCATCTAGGATAGCAGGTGGAGAAGCAGTAACATTCTTGGGGATAGGATTAGCAGAAACTACATACACATCAACAGTTTTACCTCCATTATTCTTAGTTTTAGCATTATCTTATTTAGAAAAATTCGTTGATAAAGTAATACCAGAAGTCGTTAAATCATTATTTACACCATTTATATGTATATTAGTTATGGTACCACTTACTATATTAGTAATAGGACCAGTATCAGATGGTGTAGCAACAGCAATAGCAAATGGATACAATGCTTTATATAACTTTGCACCAGTAATTGCAGCAGCAGTAATCGGTGGATTCTGGCAAGTTGTTGTAATCTTCGGTGTTCACTGGGGTGTAACACCAATGGTATTAGCTAACTTTGATATGTATGGACAAGATACATTCCAAGCATTCCAAACAATGGCAGTTGTCGCTCAAATGGGTGCAGCTTTCGGAGTATTCTTAAAATCTAAAAGACAAGAAACAAAAAGTGTTGCCTTATCAGCAGGTATAACAGGTATATTTGGTATAACTGAACCAACAATATATGGGGTAACTTTAAGATTCAAAAAACCTTTCATATGTGCTTGTATATCAGGAGCTGTGGCAGCAGCAGTAGCATCATTCTTTAATTCAGTATACTATGTATATGCAGGACTTCCAGGTTTACTTACAGTAGTAAATGCAATTGGCGCAAATCCAACATCAATAGTAGGTGAATTAATAGGTTGTGCAATAGCAATAATAGGCTCAATAGTACTTGTTCAAATCGTTGGATTTGATGAAGGTCAAGCATCTGATGAAGAAAATGAAGAAGTAAAAGCTATGGATGAAGTAGCAGCAACAGTTTTAGCAGGGACTAAAGAAATAAAAAGCCCTTTAAGTGGAAAAGTAATAGCTTTATCAGAAATAGATGATCCAGTATTTGCAGGTGGAGCTATGGGAAATGGAATAGCAATAGAACCAACTGACAACAAAGTATATGCACCATTTGATGGAGAAATAGAATTTATTGCAGAATCTAAACATGCAATAGGACTTAAATCAGAAGATGGAGTAGAGTTATTAATACATGTCGGAATGGATACTGTTCAAATGGATGGTAAAGGATTTGATGTAAAAGTAAAAGCAAATGAAAAAGTTAAAGCTGGAGAATTACTTTTAGAATTTGATAAAGAAGCAATTCAAAAAGCAGGGTATTCATTAATAACACCTGTTGTAATAACTAATAGTTTTGAATTTGAACAAAAACAACTTTGCTTAGACCAAGAAATATCATATGGAAAATCAATAATAAATCTTAGCGCAGTAAACGCATAATAATAAAAATAATTCAGGAGATTATGCTTAAGGGGAGATTTAATAAGCATAATTTCCTATTTATATATGGAGGAATAGGAGTATGAGTAAATTACCAAAGGATTTTTTATGGGGAGGAGCTTTTGCAGCTCACCAATTTGAAGGTGGATGGAATGAAGGCGGAAAAGGGCCAAGTGTTGTAGACGTTTTAACAGCAGGTGCTCATGGAGTGCCAAGAGAAATAACACAAACAGTAGAAGAAGATAAATTTTATCCAAATCAAGTAGCTTCAGATTTTTATCATAGATATAAAGAAGATATAAAATTATTTGCTGGTATGGGGCTAAAATGTTTAAGAACTTCTATAGCATGGACTAGAATATTCCCAAATGGAGATGAACTTGAACCAAATGAAGAAGGGTTAAAATTCTATGATGATGTATTTGATGAATTATTAAAATACGGTATAGAACCAGTAATAACTTTATCTCACTTTGAGTTACCTCTTCATTTAGCGAGAGAATATGGTGGATTTAGAAGTCGTAAAGTAGTAGATTGTTTTGAAAGATTCGCAAAAGTTTGCTTTGAAAGATATAAAAATAAAGTTAAGTATTGGATGACATTTAATGAAATAAATAACCAAATGGATACAGGAAATCCACTATTCTTCTGGACAAATTCAGGAGTAGTTGTTGAAGAAGGAGAAGATCCAAAAGCTGTATTATATAAAGTTGCACATAATGAATTATTAGCAAGTGCAAAAGCAGTAATAGCAGGAAAAGAAATAAACCCAGAATTCAAAATAGGTTGCATGGTATCACATGTGCCAATTTATCCATACTCTTGTAATCCAGATGATGTTATGGCAGCAGAAGAGGCAATGCGTCAAAGATACTTCTTTGCAGATGTTCATTGTAGAGGTCATTACCCAAGCTATGCATTAAAAGAGTTTGAAAGAGAAGGTTATGATATAGGAATGGAAGAAGGGGATGCAGAAATCCTTGCTAAAGGAACTGTAGACTATGTCGGATTTAGTTATTATATGTCTACAACTGTTAAATCAGATGTTCACAATGAAAATACAGGAGATATTGTAAATGGGGCTTTATCAAATGGGGTAGAAAATCCATATATAGAATCAAGTGATTGGGGATGGGCAATAGACCCAGTTGGCTTAAGATACGCTTTAAACCGTTTCTATGATAGATATGAATTACCATTATTCATAGTTGAAAATGGATTTGGAGCAGTGGATAAAGTATCAGAAGATGGTAAAATACACGATCAATACCGTATAGATTATCTTAAAAAACATATCGAGCAAATGGAATTAGCAGTTAACTACGACGGTGTAGATTTAATGGGATATACTCCATGGGGAATAATGGACTTAGTTTCATTTACAACAGGTGAAATGAAAAAAAGATACGGTATGATTTATGTAGATAGAGATAACGAAGGAAACGGAACTATGGAGAGAAGTTGTAAAGATTCATACTACTGGTACAAACAAGTTATCAAGTCACAAGGGGAAGATTTAGAATTTGAACCAGAAAAAGAAGAGGTTTTCGCATAAATAAAAATAATAGATAAAAATAAATATAAAAAATATATAAATAATCAAACCGGTAGTAAAA
>NZ_CABQXJ010000034.1:0-27923 GCF_902468165.1 uncultured Intestinibacter sp. | reverse complement strand
ATAAATATTATAAATGTCATAATTAATATTTTTTCTAAATAAACTAAAATAATATCCTTATAATCAATAAATCTCATATATACTCTAATAAAAATTATATTTGTTGTAAGTGATATTCCCTGGCAAATAATAATTATTGCAATCGTCAATCTAGATATAAATGTAATCCCATTATTTAATACTTCAATAGAATAAATTTGATTAAAAAATCCTAATACAATTGATTTTGAAATATAATCTGGATAAGGCATTTTTAATTTAGTCAAAATAACTTCATATCCCCATCCAATCGTATTTACTATATTTACATTTCTCGTTATTATATCTATAAATAAAAATACAATTAATAAAATTGGTATAATATTTGAAGCTATATTTATAGTTTCATTGAAATTACGCAAAATAGTTTTAAATAAATTCTTTTTCTGAGAATTTTCTAAGTACAACAATATAGACATCTTAAGTTTATTTCTTTTAAATGATTTTTCTTTAAATTTATTTTTTATAAAAAATGTCTTTTCTTTATTTTTTATAGGATATATTCTGCATATAATTAGATTTGTTATTATAAATACAAATAAATAACATATTATGAGAGGTAAAAAATTTATTTTCAATTGATCTGCTATATATACTACTATTGAAATATGTAAAATTGGGTAGTTTAATATTCCAGAAATAGCTTCATTTTTTCTAAGCCTTCCTTCTTTGTATAATTTATAAATTACATAAAATCCTAAAAATCCATCTACAAAAAAGAATAGCGCACATATAAGTATATTTTTTCCGCTAGCTCTAAAAAACTTTTTTGTAAATCTTCCAAAGCAACAATCAAAAACATATAATAATCCATAATCTAGTAAAAACGGTAAAAATATCGAGCTTATTGGTAGAAATATTATAATTTTAAATATACTTTCTTTCATTATCTGAATTAAGTTTTCATCCTTAAAAAATATAAATTCATTTTTAGTAGTTAAAACAATTAATATTAGTAACGATATGAACTTTAATACAATATCTACTTTATCTATTAGAGTCTTTTCATTTTTTGCTATTTCTTTTATAGCTAAAAGTGCAATAAATACGATTATACAAATATATACAAATCCTTCATATTTTAAATAAACTAAATTTGTAATAAAAAATACAGGAAAAACAACTTGTCTATTTATACTAAGTGGTAAGAAAAATATACAACATCCTATTCCCGAAAATAATACCAACTTTATTAATTCAGAAAAATCGTCTCCTTTTATTTCTTGAGTTTTTTTAGATTTTACATCATCCATAAAATCACCTCTATATCTAATTTGCTCTTTATTATCTTTTTCCTTTATTTTTTATTTTTACTTATTTTAGTAAACCTGTTATTAATTTTAGTAAATATTTGTATAAAATTTGCTTTAAATTTGATATAACTGTATAATACTATAAATGGTATTATTTTTAATTGGAGGTGATATTTTGAATAATATTAATAAGACTATATTAATATTAACTGCTCAATTTGGTGCTGGTCATGTCAGTGCAGCAAATGCTATAAAAGAATATATTTTAGAAAAAAATCCAAATTATAATATAGTAATTCAAAACTTTATAAATGCCAGTATCCCACGCATAAATAACCCAATGGTTAAAATGTACGAGAGAAATACTAAGTATGTTCCAGAACTTTATAATTATTACTATTATGCTAAAAAGAATTTTAATTCAAAGTTTGATATAACTTATAAAATATATACTCCAAAATTGACAGAGTATATATTAGAAATAAAACCAGATTTAATAATATCTACATTTCCATCAGCTGCTGGATGTGTTCACAATTTTAATTCAAAAAAGGAAAATACACCTATCCCCTGTATAACAGTTATAACTGATGTTGTAGATAGTCTAGAGTGGATTTTCCCAAATACTGATATGTATTTTGTTCCTACTTATGAGATTAAACATAGATATGTTCAAAAAGGATTAAATCCTGATATTTTTAGAGTTACTGGTGTGCCGACAGATAAGAGGTTTAATATAAAAGATAAAGTATATTTTCAAGATGGAAAATACAATGTACTTCTTATGGGCGGTGGTAGAGGTTTATTTGACTTTGATGAAGATTTTGTTAGATGGCTAGATGAGTTTTGTGACAATTATAAAGACAAACTTCATGTTACTATTGTAACTGGAAAAAACGAAAAACTATTTAACAATTTAACAGTTAAAAAACCGCTAAAAAATATAGAAGTATTGGGATTTGTAACTAATATGCCTGAACTTCTTAAAGATAATGATCTTTTAGTAACTAAACCTGGTGGTGCAACTTTATTTGAAGCTATAAATGCTCAAATACCAATTATTATAAAGACACCTAAGGTAGGTCAAGAAATCGAAAACTCAAAATTTATAATAGATAAAGGAATCGGCATTGTATATAATAATGATGCAGAATTACAAGAAATTTTTGATTTAATGGTAAATGGTGATTTAGACCATAGATTTAATTTTATGTTAGAAAATTTAGTCCATGTGAAGAAAAATATAAATCCAGAAAAAATCGGCGATTACGTAATGGAGCTTCTATAAGTATAGTTTCCTTAGAATTTAAAAATTCTCTTTTCTTATGGCGCCAACAAATCAAAGATTCCGTTGCTTTAGTTAATAGGTTGGAATTAAAAAAGAGGTTTTAAAAACCTCTTTTTTATTATCTATACTGTTCTAAATTAATAACTTTACCTAAGTCAACTTTTTCTTTTATAAGCTTGTTATTCTTATATTTTATGTATTTTATTTTACTTCTGATTATATTTAATTGATATAATTCTATTAATGTGAAGATTATAATAGCTAAAATTTCATAACTTACCATATAACTTAAGTTCTTCATATTTTTGATATTGATACAATAAATCCCTATCAAATCACAACTCAATAATTCTACTATAATTATTGTAGATAATTTTTTTAAGTTTAAGCTTACTTTACTTTTCTTGCCTATTTTATATATACTCATCTTGCTTTCGCCTAACATCATTAAAATATCTTGAAATGCAATTTTACATATACTCATATCTACAGCTTCTAAGATTAATGTCAGTATAGCTAAAAACATAACAAACCCTAAGTTAAATTGAATTAATAGATTACTTTTCATATTGTTTGTTATTAGAAAATAAATACTAAATATTACAAAAAACGACATAAATGTATAGTTTATTCTATTTTCTTTTTTCTTAGTATAAAAAGTATATAAAAAACCTACAGTTAAAATTAGCCATGGGATACTTGAATATTGATTATAAAAAACTGCGATTGCAATTATCGGTAAGATACAATAAATTAAACTCTCTTGTATTAGTTTACGTTTCATAAAATCGGCTCCCCTCTTTTTACTTTTCTAATTAGATAATGAAAAGACCATATATACTATAAAATATGTTAAAAATCACTTTTTGTTATTTATAAAATATAATGATTGTTATCATATATCAAATAAATACATTTTATATTTATATATTCTATTTTTAGAATTATAATTCCTCTAAATTATCACTAACTTTATATTTAACAAATTTGTAATTAACTTTTAAAACCCCTATATTTTTTTGTTTAAAATATACTTTTTTGTCATCTTATTAAATATATAATTAGTAACAAATATTTTATATTGAGGAGTGATCTTATGATTAAAATATTAGGCATGATTAGTGGAATTATATGCACTATAATGTTATTTCTTAATTTGCTCTTATACCTTCTAAAAGATATTTATTTTAAAATAAATAAAATAAGTATAAGGAAATTAATAAATAGAACTTTGCCTTTTTTATCAAAAAATAATAGATTTTTTGTAGGGATTTGTTTTATATCATTTTTGATTTATTCAGCTTCTATGTTTAGATATATCAATTTTTTTAATTTTAATATTTTAATTTCTTTTTTGTTAATAATAATTATTACCTTTGATTTTCCTATATTAAAACACGATACATATTGTTATTTGAGGAAGATTGCATCATATCTGATTATAATATTTTTATTATTTCATATCTACTTTATATACTTATAAACACTTTAATTTCTAAGTTTATATATCTCCCATTATTATATTTTAATTTTTTACAAAATCATTATCATAAAGAGGCTTAAAAGTTTAGATTTTTTAAAATCCATGTAATGAAATTATACTTATCCATAATTTATAAATAAATATAATTTCCTTGCAATTAAAAAACTGCTATATAGATAAAATTTCTATATAGCAGTTTAAATTTTAAATTAATAAATATTTTTTTTGTAAGTTGAATATAGTACTCTTATTTCTTTCATATATTTGCTAAGCTCTAATTGTAATTCTGAAACTTTTTCATAATCCTTAGCATCTATAGCATCATTTATTCTTGTAAATAATGATTTTCTAGTTAATGTATCTTTCATGATATTGAATTTTATATCAGAAATTTTATTCCAATTAACTTCATCTAGAGCATCCATATTTTCTTTATTGTGTAATTTTACATAACCTCTTAATAATTCCATGTCATCATGTATTATTCTGTGTCTTAATTCTTTTTTCCACTTATCAAGTGAACCGTATTTAAATGAGTCAATTATACTATCAGTAAATACATTTCCATCTTTTAAACATTCTAATTTTTCTTTATATTTATCAAGATTTAGCATATTTTCATATACTGTAGCAGGTGGCATTCCAAATCTTTCATTTCTTTCTTCATCATTATAATAATCAAATACATTGTTTTCATCTCTGTATTTTCTATCTTTTTCTAGGTATAAACCTTCTTCCCCGATATCTTTAGATAATTCTTTTTCTAAAGCTTTAGTATCTAAACCACTCTTAGCTGCAAATTTTATACCATCTAACATAGCTTGGTATCCAGCTGCCATTACTAAGTAAGTGTTTGAAAGTGGATTTGGAGATCTAAGTTCAAATCTAAGTGATTTAGGCTTTTTAGCATCTCTTATAAGTCCTACAAGTACAGATCTGTTTCTTGATGGAGTTTCATAAGTATGTCCTAGTGAAGTAACTACACAAACTGGAGCTTCAAATCCAGGTACAAGTCTTTCAAATCCATCTATACTATTAGTAACTATAGGGCTTATAACTTCATAGTTGTATAAAAGTCCCATTAAAGCACCGTATCCAGCTTCACTTAAGTAGTCTTTCGTCATATCTTGCGGAGCAAATAAATTTTTAAATGTTCCATCTTTAAGTATTAAACTTACTCCAAAGTGAGTATGTCCACCACTTCCTGCAACTCCTTGAATTGGTTTTGCTTTAAATGTAACTTCTAGACCGTTCATTGAAAATATATCTTCTACTACTTCCCTTACTGCCATTTCATTGTCAGCTGCTTGTATTGGAGTATCGAATTTCCAAGATATTTCAAGCTGCTCCATAGCATGCTTAGTTTTTCCATCTCTAGTTATAGAACTAGCGATCCCACCAACTTCTTTGTGAGCCATTTCTGGAGATATTCCCATTTTTTCTAATTTTTCTAGTGATTGTTCTAAACAAGTTCTTATTATTCCGTGAGTTCTTTTCCAGTATTGTTCTTTTAAACTTTGTGATACAGATAATTGCTCTAAATCAGCTTTATCTTCAGGAGTATTTACCCAGAATTCTAATTCAGTAGCTGCAGTTAAAACAATATCTTCTATATCATTTACACTATCTACACCTATACTGTTTAACATTTTTGGATACTCAGTAAATATCTCTATTAATGATTTTTTAAAGTTAGATTGAGCTTTTCTAAGTATTCCTCTTGAACCTACTCTTTTATTATCGTGTATTAAAAGAGCTGGTATTTTAAGAGTTCCTACTGGAAGCCCTGTTTCACTGTCGATATTTTGTAAATTATAATCTACATACCAGTTACAATCTTGGTCTGGCATTAAATCTACTTTTGCATTGTTTAATGTTGCTATGTTGTGAAGTTCAACACTTGATCCATCTGTTTGTATTGCAGATTTTAGAAAATCATCTACATCATCTAATAATAAACTTACTGGTATTTTTTCATCTGTGGCATTTCCACCAAGGTCAACACCCATTAGAGATACAAATTTTATGTTTTTGTTTTCTAATAATATTTGTTTTAACTCTTCATTACTCACTTTTCTTTTGTCTATTACATGAATTTGTTTTTTCATAAAAAAATAGTCCCCCTACAATCTCAAATAAATCCGTATTTTTTGCGCATTTTTGCACATTTCATTCGTATTAAATGTTTTACTTATTATATAAAATTTTATAAAAATATGCAATATATTTTATTTATTTTATCATTATTTCATTATGATAACAAAAATTAATTTTCTCATATATTAATAGTAAAAGCATATTTTTTATCGATTTAATGCTATAATTAAATATATGTAAAATCCAATTTTGAGGCTAATAAATTCACTTATTCAAGATTTTAAAATTTTGAAATATGCGACATAAATATATTATACAACTATACAGATTTTAGGAGAGAAATTATTATGAACTATATAATTTTTGATTTAGAATTTAACCAGGGTTTTGATAGGGTTAATAATAAAACTGTTTCAAATGCTAAATGTCCATTTGAAATAATACAAATTGGTGCGATTAAATTAGATTCTAATTTAAATATATTAGATACTTTTTCAAGTTATATCAAGTCTGAAATTTATAAGGATATACATCCTTTTGTAAAAAAAATGACTGGGATAACAAATAGTGATTTAAAAAATGCACCTTCTTTTAAAGATGTATATAAAGACTTTTTACAATTTATAGGTTCTAAAAATGCTATATTCGGTACTTGGGGAACAAATGATTTAAAAGAACTTCATAGAAATATACTTTTTTACAATATACCTTTAGATAATCTTCCAACAATGTATATCAATATTCAACAACATGCTTCTAGCTTTTTTAATAATCCTGTAGGAAAATGTATTGGATTACAAAATGCTATTTCAATATTAGAATTAGAACAAGACAAAAAGTATCACAACGCTTTAAATGATGCATATTATACATCACTTGTTTTTCAAAAAATAAATAATAAAAATATAAAGCCAGAAACTTATACTTATAATCTTTCAAAAAAAGAAAAACAAAAGCAAAAGCAGAAATTAAAGATAGATTATGATAAATTATTTGGTGAATTTAAAAATATGTTAAAAAGAGAACTTACAAAGGAAGAGAAAAAAGTAATCAATGCAGCTTATAATATGGGGAGAAAAAATAAATATCTACTTAATACAAAAAATAACAAAAATACGTAAGTATTTGAAGTAAAAAGAAGCTATTATATTAGTCTATATTTACTAATAAAACAGCTTCTTTTTACTTCTATAATAAATCTATTTTAAGTCTTTTACTATTAATTCTATTGGACAATGGTCTGAGCCTAATATCTCTGTATGTATATATGCACTGACTAAATTCTCTTCTAGATCTTTTGAAGTACAGAAGTAATCTATTCTCCATCCAGCATTTTTTTCTCTAGCTTTAAATCTATAAGACCACCATGAATATATTCCTTCTTTATCTGGATTAAAATATCTATATGTATCTATAAATCCACTATCTAAAAGCTCAGTAAATTTATTTCTCTCTTCATCTGTAAATCCTGCATTTTTTCTATTTGTCTTTGGATTTTTTAAATCTATTTCTTTATGTGCTACATTTAAATCTCCACAAACTACTACGCCTTTTTTAGAATTTAAGTTAAGTAGGTAGTTTCTAAAATCATCTTCCCATTTCATTCTGTAGTCTAATCTCTTTAATTCAGTTTGTGAATTTGGAGTATATACTGTTACAAAATAGAAATTTTCGAATTCTAGTGTTATTACTCTTCCTTCTTTGTCGTGCTCTTCTATTTGTATTCCATAATTTACAGAAAGCGGTTTTTGTTTTGTGAATATAGCAGTTCCTGAATACCCTTTTTTCTCAGCGTAATTCCAATACTGATGGTATCCATCTAACTCTAAATTTATTTGCCCTTCTTGAAGTTTTGTTTCTTGTAAGCAAAATATATCTGCATCTATTTCCTTAAAAAAGTCTAAAAATCCTTTTGTCACACAAGCTCTTATTCCGTTGACATTCCATGATATAAATTTCATTATTTTCTCCTTTTGTTTATTTTCTCTTCTTTATTATATCTATATTAAAGGTTTTTAACTATATATTTTAAAATAAATTTCACAATATATTTTTAAGCCTTTACTTTTGTTTTAAGAATAATTTATTTATTATTCATTTAAATATAAATATTCGTTTTAAATCTTACATATTTTATATTTAATCACAAAAATAATATAAAAAAGTATCGTCTATATTTATTTTTATATTATTTTTGAAATTCAATATATTTTTTTATATCAGATAATTTATGATTTTTTTACCAATTTATGCTAATATATTAATAGGTTAACATATATAAATCTAATTTTATTTTTAAATATAAAAGGGGGTATTCTTCTATGAAATTTTCTAAAAGATTAAAATCTATGCAAGCTTCTCCAATCAGAAAACTTGCACCATTCGCTGCTCAAGCGAAATCAGACGGTGTTAAAGTTTATCATTTAAATATCGGACAGCCTGATATAAAAACTCCAGAATGTTTCTTTAAAGCCGTTAAAAACTTCAATGAACCCGTTCTTGAATATGCTGGCTCTCAAGGTCTCCCTGAATTAATAAATGCTTTACAAAAATACTATGAAACTTATGATATGCATTTTTCTAAAGATGATTTCTTAGTAACTAATGGTGGTAGTGAGGCTTTATTATTCACATTTATGGCTATATGTGACCCTGGGGATAATATTTTAATACCTGAACCTTTCTACACTAACTACAATGGATTTGGTCAATCTATTAATATGGAAGTTAAACCTATAACTACTAAAGCTGAAGATGGGTTCCACCTTCCTCCAAAAGAAAAAATAGTAGCTTTAATAGATGAAAAAACTAAAGGTATATTAGTCTCTAATCCTGGAAATCCAACTGGATGTGTTTATACTAAGGATGAGGTTTATATGTTAGCTGAAATAGCAAAAGAACATGATTTATGGATTGTTGCTGATGAAGTTTACAGAGAATTTATATATGAAGGTCTTGACTATACTAGTTTTGGTAATGTAAAAGAAATAGAAGATAGATGTGTAATAATTGATTCCGTATCTAAAAGATATAGCGCTTGTGGTGCTAGAATAGGTTCTATAGCTTGTAAAAACGCTGAATTAATAGGTGAAATCATGAAATTATGCCAAGGTAGACTTTGTATAGCTACTCTAGAACAATTAGGTGCTGCTGCTTTATTCAATGAAACTCCAGCTTCTTATCTAAAACAAGTAAATGAAGAATATTGTAAGAGAAGAGATACATTGTATAACGAACTTATGAAAGCTGATGGCGTTATATGTAAAAAACCTATGGGTGCTTTTTATATAGTTGCTAAACTTCCAGTTGATAATGCTGAGGATTTTGTAAAATGGATGTTGACTGATTTCCGTATGGATAATGCAACTGTAATGGCCACTCCAGCTGAAGGTTTTTACGCTACTCATGGCCTTGGACGTGACGAAGTAAGACTTGCTTACATATTAAAAGAAGAAGATCTTAAAGTCGCAGGTAAATTGTTAGCAGAGGGATTAAAAGCTTATAAAACTGCTATGGCAAATGCTTAGTCAATAAAACTTAGTTAAAAATATTAAAGGGGATACGTTATCATATCCCCTTTAAGTTATTAGTTTAATTCACTTTTATTTAATAAAGTCTCTAGAGTCTCTATAGCATCTAGATATTTCTCTCTATCCTCAGTATTTAATTTAAAGAATTTTTCTTCTAAATCATTGCTTAGTTTTTCTGTAAAGTCAGCAGCTATTTGCTTACCTTCTTCAGTTATAACTATCATGTATTTTCTTCTGTCTTTAAGATTTTTCTCCCTATAAACATATCCCTTTTTACTTAAATCATCTATCATACTAGTTAAACTACCCTTTTCTATGTTTAACTTAGCACATAATTCTGTCATACTTATTTCGCCATAATTTCTCATGAATACTAATGCTCTTAATTGAGTTTTGTTTACATCATATAATCCAGAATATTGTTTTAAATAGTTTAAGTATAAACTAGAATAAATTTTTGGAAATGTGTTTGATAAAAAGCTTATTGTATCTGTCACTATACATTTCATTTGATCACCTCAGATTGCTGTTATTTTGTTTTCTGTGTATATTTTACACTAAAGTTATTTTCAGTACAATATTTTTTGGATATATTTTATTAATATTTTTAATTTTATTATATTTTTTGATTTATCTCATAAATAAAACTCCCAGAAATATATCTTATTTCTAGGAGCCTTTTTAATATATTTTATAATGTTTATTTTTAAAATTAAACTTTTAAGTCTACGTCTAAACCACCTATAAATTCTTTAAATGGCTCTATTGCTGGGTTTAAGTATTCTTCTACAAATTCTACAACTTGCTCTGGAGCTCTACCTACGAATTTCATAGGGTCTAGTATATCTGATATTTCTTCTCTTTTTAACATGTCGAATTTGTCAGATTCTAGTATTAAGTCTATTAAGTTATTGTTTAAACCTTCGTGTTTAACTCTGTAAGCTGCTTTCATAGATAATTCTCTTATCTCTTCGTGTAGCTCTTGTCTATCTCCACCTCTTTTTACAGCTTCCATTAATATATTTTCAGTTGCCATAAATGGTAGTTCTTCGTTTATGTGTTTATTTATCATGCTTTCATAAACTACTAATCCATCAGTTACATTTATACCTATTTCAAGTATAGCATCAGCTGCCATAAATGCTTGTGGTATAGAAAGTCTTTTGTTAGCAGAGTCATCTAAACTTCTTTCTAACCATTGAGTAGCTTCTACCATAGCTGGAGAAATAGATTCAGCTATTATAAATTTTGAAAGTGATGATATTCTCTCACTTCTCATTGGATTTCTCTTATATGCCATAGCTGATGAACCTATTTGTTTCTTTTCAAATGGCTCTTCTAATTCTTTAAGATGTTGAAGTAATCTTATATCGTTAGTCATTTTATGCATACTTTGAGCTATACCTGCTAGTACATTTAAAACTTGAGAGTCTAATTTTCTTGTATAAGTTTGTCCACTTACAGCATAAGAAGATTCAAATCCCATTTTGTTGCATACTATTTTGTCTAATTGTTTTATTTTTGCACTGTCACCTTCAAATAAAGCTACGAAACTAGCTTGAGTACCAGTAGTTCCTTTAACTCCTCTAAGTTTCATGTTAGCTAATCTGTAGTTTAAGTCTTCTAAGTCTATTATTAAGTCTTGCGCCCATAAAGTTGCTCTTTTTCCAACTGTTGTAAGCTGAGCTGCTTGGAAGTGAGTAAATCCTAAAGTCGGTATATCTTTATTTTTAAGAGCAAATTGTTTTAAGTTGTTTATTAAGTTTACTAATTTAACTCTTATTAATTTTAAAGCTTCATCCATTTGTATTACATCTGTATTATCTCCAACATAAGCTGAAGTAGCACCTAAATGTATTATACCTTTTGCTTTTGGACATTGAAGACCATAAGCTTGAACATGACTCATAACATCATGTCTTACTTCTCTTTCGATTCTTTTCGCATCATCAAAGTTTATATCATCTATATGAGCTTTTAATTCTGCTATTTGCTCATCTGTTATATTTATTCCTAGTTCTTTTTCACCTTCTGCAAGAGCTACCCATAATTTTCTCCAAGTTGAGAACTTAAATTGTGGAGAGAATATATAACTCATATCTTTACTGCAATATCTTTCAGTAAGAGGGTTAGAATATGTACTATATTTATTATCCATATTTGTGCACCGTCCTTAATTCATTTCTTTTTAACATCATAATTATATATAATTTAGCGAACTATAACAATACTTTTTTTAAATTTGTTCTAATTTATTATATTTTCATATCTAAAAATATTATGATGTTTTAGTATTAGTATTATCTTTTAACGGCATTATTATTATTTTTTATTTATATTCATATTTTCCTTTTGCATTATATAATCTATACTCTCACTATCTACAAAATCGATTACATTTTTATATCTTATAGCATAGTATTTATCGCTCCAACCAAGTTGTTTTTGGATATCTTCTTTATCTGCTCCTAACATTAAACTTATTGCAGCATAAGAGTGTCTTAAATCTTTTGCAGAATAATTTTTAAGTCCCGCTAAGTCAAATGCTTTTTTTACTATTATTCTCACGTTTCTATCTGTTATAGAATTACTCTTTTGTGTTGTGAATATATATTCATCAGTAGGTAGTATTATTTCGCTTAGTCCTGAATGATATCTATAATCTTCTATAAGTTTAAAACAATAAGGGTGTAGTTTTACTACTCTTTCTTTTTTACCTTTACCAAGTCTTATATAGTAATTATCTTTATCGTCTACAATTAGATCTTTCCATTTAACTTCTACTAGCTCATTTAACATGCAACCTGTCGTAGTTAAAAATACCATTATAAGTCTATCTCTCGCATTTAATTTATATAAAGAATCTATAAGTTTATTTATTTCTTGAATGCTTAATACGTCGTCTTTTCCTTTTTCTCTTGTTACCATAGGTTTTTGAACATAATTAAATGGGTTTATCTCCATGTATTTGTTTCTATATAAAAATGAGTAAAAACTATGTAAATAACTATATATCTTTTCTGTCGTCGATTTTGCGTATTTTTCTTTTATATGTTCTATAAATTTACAACAATCATCTTTATCTACTTCTAATAAGTATTGTCCTTCTAAATACTTTTTAAAATATATTATTTTCAATAAATAGTCCCTTTTTGTTTTAGGAGTGAAATTTGTTGAAAATTCATCGTATAACTTTAATTCTTGCTTTGTAAGTATTTTTGATTCATCCATATCTTTTATCCTTCCCAATATCAAGTTTATTCTTTAACTAAAAAATCACTTTATCATTTTCATGATTAAAGCGATTTTTATAAGTTATTTCTTATAATTAAATTATTTACTGTCTAGACTTTATTAGAATTTTTATTATTTCGCTTGAATCTTCATTAAATGTAGTTATAATTTTTAAGTACTCTGTAGGAACATTTAGAGCTAAATATATTTTATTTAAATCTCCTACAAAATCATTTATCTGATAATCTTGCTTTGTATCACTAATTGTTTGATTGTATAGCATTTCTAATTCACAGAAAATCACTGCTTTATATTCTAAATTTCTTATTCCATATATATTCGAAATTGTTATACCTACTTTTTTTGTTATTTTTGTTATCTCATCTTCAGCAATCATATAAGGTATTTTAGCTTCTTCTAAAGCTTTTCTTAGAATGTATTGGAAATAAATCGTTTTTCCATTCTTTAATTTTTTCTTATTATATGGATATACTATAGCTATATCTGTGTAATCTAATCCTTTTTTATTAGTAAGATAATCAATCTCCCATAAAATAGATTCTATTTGTTCTTCTAAGTCAGTTACTTTTATTATCTCAGGATCTTGTCCCTTTTTGTGAATTGGTTTAGTTAGTGAATATATATCATGATTTATAAGAGGTCTTAAATCTCTTATATAGCTATTAGAGTTTTGACAAAATTTATTTACAAAATCAACTAAACTTTTACTTTGCCTATAATTTATATCTAAATAAACCATCTTATCTGGTTTTATATCTTGTTTATTTTTAAATATATTTAAATCATTAGTTATATTTAAAGCATCACAATAATATACATCAAATATATTTTTTGTTTTATATAAAAATTCTGAAATAAATTCAATTTCTTCATGTTTAAAGTTTTCAGCCTCATCTATGAATACACCTTTAAACATATTTTTATTTTTTATTACATTTCTAGCTTGTTTAATCAAATTATTAAGGTATTTTTCATAGTCTTGTTTAAATAGTCTATAATCAGCTATTAAGTCAAATTTCTTAGCTAGTTTAAATAAAAATGTTGCTAAAGTATGAACCTCTAAATTAGAGTTTTCTTTATACAAAATATCTATCTCTTCTTTTAATTGATTGTATAATTTTTTTGAAGATACGAATATAGCAAATCTATGTTGTGGATATACACGCGCCAACTTAATTGCTCTAGACAATAAAATAGTCGTTTTCCCTGTTCCACAACCACCTTTAAATATATTATTTCCATAGTCAATTGACAATGCATTAATAAGTTGATTTGTTTCTAACATATTTGCACTGTATTCATAATCGTCATTTACAAATGTAATCTTTTTAAAATCTTTATTTATATACATCTCATTATTTAAAGTATAGTATTCTGGGCATATATCTAAGATATACATATTTAACTCTATCTCATTATTTCTATCTTTTAAGTAATTATCTACATATATTTCATTTTCAATAATTTGGTTTAATTTTGTCTTGTCTATAATATTATTATCTACAAATTCTTCAAATTCATATTTATCTTCTATTTCTACATATGGCATTACATAAATAAAGTTATATGAAATATTGCTGTGATGTTGGGCCATTTTCAATCTAAGTAAATTAAATTCTTCATTCATCACTTCAATTAATTCTTCATCTAATATAGAAAATATCTCTTCTGAAGTATCCATAAATTTAATAAATAATATTTTATTATCTTTAATATACATCAAATCTGTATTTATTCCTTTAAAAGGCGTTACTTTTGGTACTATTTTTACATTGTCAGATAACTTCTCATAAAATTTCTTTTCAAATTCTTTCATTCTTAATGCATCTAATTGAGAGTTAATTCTTATAAACTGACTCATAGCAAGCCCCCTCTCTTTCTTATTGTAAAATTAACTGTAGATTTTAATAGCTTTATGATAGAGATTTTATATATATTTAAATTATATCATTTAAATATATAATTTACCATAAATACATTTCTATACAAAAAACCTCTCTTGAAATAATTCAAGAGAGGCTATTTTAATCATTATTTTGCATACTCTACAGCTCTTGTTTCTCTTATTATACTAACTTTTATTTGACCTGGATACTCAAGTTCTTCCTCGATCTTCTTAGTTATATCTCTAGCTAATAGATGTATTTCTTCATCATTTATTTTTTCTGGTTTAACCATTATTCTGATTTCTCTACCTGCTTGAATTGCAAATGATTTATCTACGCCTTCGTATGAATTTGCAATTTCTTCAAGTTTTTCTAATCTCTTAATGTAGGCTTCTAGAGTTTCTCTTCTAGCACCTGGTCTTGCTGCAGATATCGCATCTGCTGCAGTAACTAATACGGCTTCAACAGTTTGAGGTTCATAGTCTCCATGGTGAGTACTCATTGCATGGATAACATCTTTAGATTCTTTGTATCTTCTAAGTAAATCCATACCTATTTCAACATGTGTACCTTCCATTTCGTGGTCAACTGCTTTACCTATATCGTGAAGTAAACCAGCTCTTTTCGCCAATTTAATATCAGCACCTATTTCGGCTGCCATAATACCAGCTATATGAGCAACTTCTATAGAGTGTTTTAAAACATTTTGTCCATAACTTGTTCTATAGTTAAGTCTACCTAATAGTTTAACTAATTCTGGATGTAGACTATGAACACCAGTTTCGAATATAGCTTGTTCACCATATTCTTTTATGATGTTGTCCACTTCTTTCTTAGCTTTTTCAACCATTTCTTCTATTCTTGCAGGATGGATTCTTCCATCTGATATAAGTTTTTCTAATGCTATTCTAGCAATTTCCCTTCTAATAGGGTCGAAACCAGATAATATTACAGCTTCAGGAGTATCATCTATTATTAAATCAATTCCTGTTAGAGTTTCTAAAGTTCTAATATTTCTACCTTCTCTACCTATTATTCTACCCTTCATTTCATCATTTGGTAGATTAACTACTGTTACTGTAGTTTCTGCAACATGGTCTGCTGCACATTTTTGAATTGCATACCCAATTATCTCTCTCGATTTTTTCTCTGCATCTTCTTTTGCTTGAGTTTCAATTTCTTTAATCATTATAGACATTTCATGTCTTACTTCTTTTTCAGCATTACTTAGTATTATATCTTTTGCTTTTTCACTTGTAATACCTGATATATCCTCTAATTTTTCAAGTTGTTTTACTTTTATAGCTTCGACTTCTTTTTGTTTTTCATCTACTGCTCTTAACTTTTGATTTAAATTAGATTCTTTGTTTTCCATACTTTGTTGTTTTCTATCTAGAGATTCTTCTTTTTGAATTACTCTTCTTTCATATTTTTGTAATTCATTTCTTCTTTCTCTATTTTCTTTTTCAGCATCATTTCTAAATTTATGAATTTCTTCTTTTGCTTCTAAAAGTTTTTCTTTTTTGATTGTTTCTGCATCTTTGTTTGCTTGATCTATTATATTCTTAGCTAAGCTATCTGCTTCGCCAATCTTTGCTTCTGATATATTTTTTCTTGTAAAATATCCAGCTACAATTCCTATAGCCAAACCAACTACTGCTGCTATAATTGCTGTTGCTATTATGACATCCACCTCCTTTGTTATTTAATCCCAAAATTCAATATTACTCCTTATTTTCACATTTATTTAGGTTAACAATCTACTTTTAAGATAAAAAGCTAACATTTTTTAATATGATAAGTATTACATTTATAATCTTGGAATACTGCTCTTTAAGTTATCTAATAAATTAGATAACTTATTTGTCAATTAAAATAAAACTTATTAATAATATTTACTAATTGACAACAAAAAATTATATTAAATTAGAATACTTTACCTCATTTAATTTTATAATTTTTTCTAGCGCATGTCAAGTTAATAGGAGGTTTATAAGAATTATTATTCACCTGTAACATCATTTGAATCTTGCATGTTTTCATCTAACTCATCTTCTTCTAGATTTCTATATTCTGCACCTAGTTTGTAGTATTTTCTAACTTTTTCTTCTATTTCATTTGTTAAATCCATATTGTCAGCTAGGAATTTCTTAACATTTTCTCTACCTTGTCCTAGTTTTATATCTTGATAGTTGTACCAAGAACCAGATTTTTTAACTATATCTACATTAGCAGCTATATCTAATAAATCACCTATTTTAGATATACCTTCTCCATACATTATGTCGAATTCAGCTTGTTTAAATGGTGGTGCAACTTTATTTTTTACTACTTTTACTCTAGTTCTACTTCCTAGAATTTTGTCTCCTTGTTTTATTGTGTCTATTTTTCTTACGTCTAATCTAACTGAAGAGTAGAACTTAAGTGCACGTCCACCTGTTGTTGTCTCTGGGTTTCCGAACATTATACCTACTTTTTCTCTAAGTTGGTTTATGAATATTGCAACACAATTTGATTTTTTGATTGAACCAGTTAATTTTCTAAGAGCTTGTGACATAAGTCTCGCTTGTAAACCTACGTGAGAATCACCCATATCTCCTTCGATTTCTGCTTTTGGAACTAATGCAGCAACTGAGTCTATTACGATTATGTCTATCGCACCACTTCTTATTAATGCTTCTGTTATTTCTAGAGCCTGTTCACCAGTATCTGGTTGAGATATTATAAGGTTGTCAACATCTACACCTAATGCTCTTGCATAAACAGGGTCTAGAGCATGCTCAGCATCTATGAATGCTGCTATTCCGCCATTTCTTTGAGCTTCTGCAACTGTATGAAGTGCTACAGTTGTCTTACCTGAAGATTCTGGTCCGTATATTTCAACTATTCTACCTCTTGGAAGTCCACCTATACCTACTGCTATATCAAGTCCTATTGAACCTGTTGATATAGAGTCTACTACCATAGATGAAGCCTCACCTAATCTCATTATTGATCCTTTTCCAAAGTCTTTTTCTATTTTTCCTAAGACGTGATTTAACGCGTCTAATTTTTCTTTTTCTATAGTCATAATTATTTATTCCTCCATATACTAATTTATAAAAACAAACATTTGTTCGCTTGTATATTAATTATAACTTATAAAGGTTTTTCCGTCAATGTGATTAACTAATTATTTTATACCCTTTATCTTATATATTTTCATTTTATATTTATTTTATAAACAAATCTTTAAAATCTTATACCTTTAATTTTATAATTTTATCTATATAAAATATTTTTCACAGTTTGTAAAACTCCTTTATAGCCTTTTTAAAAAATCTTTATCATAAATATATTGAAAAATATAGATTTTTTTAAAACACATATACAGAAATTATACTTATTCACAATTTGTAAATGATTATAATTTCCTTAGAATTAAAAAAAGAGTTGTTACTTTGTATATTAATAATACACAGTAAACAACTCTTTAAATTACTTTTATTTGCTATTCATAAATAACTCTTTATTTTTGTATAAGTAGTCTATTCCTGAATAAAGTGTAAATATTGTAGCAATATACATAGCTATTGTTCCAATAAATACTATAGTTTCATTTGAGTAATTAGCTCCTATTAATAATAGTATTATAGCTATCATTTGGCTTGTAGTTTTAATTTTTCCTCCACCACTTGCAGCTATTACTTTTCCATTATCAGCAGCAATTGCTCTTAAAATACTTACCGTAAGTTCTCTTGCAACAATTATTATTACCATCCAACCAGCAACTAAATTATATTCTATCATGCATATTAACGCAGATAAAACTAATAATTTGTCTGCTAATGGATCCATAAACTTCCCAAAATCAGTAACTAGATTGTGTTTTCTAGCTATTCTTCCATCTAAGAAGTCAGTTATAGATGCTAATATAAATATTATGCATGATATTAAAAAGAAATTATTCATTTGTGATAACATAACTATCACAAATACTGGTATAAGGCATATTCTAAGCAATGTCAGCTTATTTGGTAAATTCATCTTCTATTACCCCCATTAGATCATACTCTAAAACATCAGTTATGATTACATTTACAAATTCCCCTACTTGAAGATTTCTTATAGATTTAACATATACTACTGCATCTATTTCTTCTGCATCGTATATAGTTCTACCTACATACACGTTGTCTTCTATTTGTTCTTCAACTAATACTTCATATTTGTTCCCTACTTTATTATTATTCTTTTCTTCTGATATTCCTTGTTGAATCATCATTAATCTTTCTTGTCTTTCAACTTTTGTCTCTTCATCATGATGATTTGGAAGTTTATCAGCTGGAGTATCTTCTTCTCTTGAGTAAGTGAATACTCCTAATTTATCAAATTGAGCTTCTTGTATAAATTCTGAAAGCTCATCAAAGTCTTGTTCTGTTTCACCAGGGAAACCTACTATTATACTAGTTCTTAAAGTAGCATCTGGTATATGACTTCTTATCATATTTATTTTAGATAATATATCTTCTTTAGTTGTTTTTCTGTTCATTAATTTTAATACTCTGTTGCTTGCATGTTGTATAGGCATATCAAAGTAGTTACATATATTATCGTATTTTTTGATTACTTTTACTAAGTCTTCTGTTATTGATTCTGGATAAGAATACATAACTCTGATCCATTTTAATCCGTCTATTTGAGCTAATTCTTCTAAAAGATCTGCTAATCTTTCTTCTCCGTATAAATCTAATCCGTATTTAGTAGTATCTTGTGCTATTACTACTAATTCTTTAACTCCATTTTCTGCAAGTTTTTTAGCTTCTGCTATTACATCTTCCATCTTTCTACTTCTGTATTTTCCTCTTAATTTAGGTATTATACAGTAAGTACATTTATTGTCACATCCTTCACCTATTTTTAAGTAAGCCATATGACTTGGAGTTGATACATATCTTGGTAAGTTTTCATCATATGCAAATTCTATATTATTTAAACTTACTATTTGATGTTTTTCGCTAAGTTCTGCTAATATTTCATCTATATTTTGATAACTACCTGTACCTACTATAGCATCTATTTCTGGTATTTCTTCTTTTAATTCGTCTGCATATCTTTGAGCTAGGCATCCTGTAACTATTAATAATTTTAGATTTCCTGTTTCTTTAAGTTGTGCAAATTCAAGTATAGTTTGGATTGATTCTTGTTTAGCTGATTCTATAAAACCACAAGTGTTTACTAGTATTACATCCGCATCTTCAAAACTACCTGTTAGCTTATATCCTTTCTCATTTAATATACCCATCATTATTTCTGCATCCACTAGGTTTTTCGAACATCCTAGAGATTCTAATGCTATTTTTAACATAAATTACTTGCTCCTTATTTAACTTTCTCTTTTTAAATTTTCTAATTCCTCTTTTGTTATTAAAACTTTACGAGGTTTACTTCCTTCACTCGGTCCAACTATACCTCTTTCTTCCATAGAATCTATAAGTCTTGCCGCTCTATTAAATCCTATTTTGAATTTTCTTTGAAGCATTGATGCCGAACCTTGGTTGTTTGAAACTACAAAATCTATAGCTTCTTCTAAAAACTCATCTACATCGTTGTCTTTTACAGCAACAGGTCTAGATATTGTCTCTATTATTTCTTCTTCGTATTTTACTTCCTCTTGTTCTTGAGATTTTATTTCGTCTATTACTTTTTCTGATTCTTCCTCAGATATAAACGCCCCTTGTATTCTAACTGGTTTTGCTGCACCTAAAGGATAATAAAGCATATCACCTTTTCCAAGTAATTTTTCTGCTCCACCCATATCTAGAATTGTTCTAGAGTCTGTTTGTGAAGAAACTGCAAATGCTATTCTTGAAGGTATATTTGCTTTTATTATACCTGTGATTACATCTACAGAAGGTCTTTGTGTAGCTATAATTAAATGCATACCAGCCGCTCTTGCCATCTGTGCAAGTCTACATATATAATCTTCGACTTCGTTACCACAAGCCATCATTAAGTCGGCTAACTCGTCTATGATTATAACTATTTTGTACATTTTATCTTCACATTTTTTGTTATAACCTGTGATATCTTTTACTCCATTTTCTGCGAATAATTGATATCTTTTGTTCATTTCATTAACTGCCCAGTTTAAAGCATTTGATGCTTTTTTAGGGTCTGTAACTACTGGTGACAATAAATGAGGTATTCCATTATAATGTGCAAGCTCTACTACTTTTGGATCTATTAAAAGAAGTTTTACTTCTTCTGGTGATGATTTATATAGTAGAGATGTTATTATTGTATTTATGCAAACACTCTTACCAGAGCCTGTCGCCCCTGCCACTAGTAAGTGAGGCATTTTTGCTAAATCTGCTATAAGCGGTTTTCCACTTATTTCTTTACCAAGCCCTACAGCCAAGCTAGATGGATTATTTAAAAATTCTTCACTAGTTATAACTTCTTTAAGTCCTACTACTTGAGGCTTGTCGTTTGGAACTTCTATTCCTATTACAGATTTTCCTGGAACTGGAGCTTCTATTCTTATGCTTCTAGCAGCTAAGCTAAGAGCTAAGTCATCAGATAGATTTACGATTTTACTTACTTTTGTTCCTGGTTTTGGAGAGACCTCATATCTAGTTATAGTAGGTCCAAAAGTAGCAAGACAACTATCTATCTCGATATTAAAGTTTTTAAGCGTTTCTTTTACTGCTGCACTTTTATTTTGCTCTTTATATCCATTTTTTCCTATATTATAATTTTTAAGACATTTTATTGAAGGTTTTTTATATTTAGATGTTATATTTGAAACATCTCCTTTTTTAGAATCTGTCTGTAAATTAAAATGAAGTTGTTCTAAATCACTTGTCTTATTTGAAGTAGATTTTGTATCAAATACAGATTTATCGTAATTATTAGTACTTTCTAAATCATATTCTTTATTAGACTCTCTTTTCATAAGGTCATTTAATTCTTTTAAACCACTATCCACAGGCTCCATAGTCTGTGTTCCTTCTAATATTTCTAGTACGTCGTCTTCTGCTTGATTAAATCCTACTATTTTTACTGTTCTTTCGTCATCATAATCTTGAGAAACTGTGTTTTCATTTTCTGATAGATTATCTTCATTTTGGTCATCTTTGTGATTTTTCTTATTTGCTAACTTTTTAAAGAATCCTGTCTTTTCATCAACTATTGTAGTATCGTCGACTTCATCTGTTATCATATCTAATGCTGAATTTTTTAAATTATTAAGCATATCTTTGAAAGTTAAATTTTCATCTTTAGCAACAGTTGATTTATTTTTTACACTCAATATAATGTCTTTAATTGATATATTAAATACAAATATAATGCTTAAAAATAATGCAAATAAACTTATTAACCAGCCACCAGTAATTCCAAATATCTCTTTGATAAAGTAGGCAATTATAGATGTTATAAGACCAATTCCTCCATCTTCAACACCAACTCTCATAATTGAACTTATCATCTCTGGTCTTAGTGGATTATCAACCGGTATAAGATTTGAATTAAAAAGACCATAAAAAATAAATATAAATATTATTGCTATGTAGTATACCTTACTTTTTCTCAGCCTGAATATATATTCATTATTGTCAAAGAATCCTAAAATCCCTGTTAAAATAATAAGTATAGGTATTAACATCGCCAAAGCACCAAACAATCCTTTAAATACTTCTTGAGTTATACTTCCTATAAGCCCCATAGAGCTTGAGTTTAAACTGTATAATAAAAAGATACCTATAAATATTGTTATTAAATTACTATACTCTGATCCAATATTAATATTTGTTGTTTTCTTTTTCGAAAATTTACCCTGCTTCTTCTTTGCCACCAATCTCACCTCTTATTTTAAGGATATTAATACTGTAAAAATTCTATATTCACAGCAAAAAGTGTTAATGCATAAACACTAACACTTTATTTGTATTTTAATATTATATCATAAATTATAGTATTTAAACACAGGAGATTCAATTTGTTTGTTTAATTGTTATTTTCCTTTATTAATTCTTTAAGTTTTGTAAGAGATTCTTTAAGACCTCCGACTTCATCTATAAGTCCACAGTCTACTGCTTCTTTACCTATTAGAACACTACCCACATCACTTACAAGTTCATCTTTTGTATACATAAGCTTAGTCAACTCTTCTTTTGATATGTCTGATGTTCTAATTATAAATTCGTTTATTCTTTCCTGCATTTTTTTGAAATACTCAAATGTTTCATTTACTCCTATTACTAGTCCATTTGTTCTTACTGGATGGACTATCATAGTTGCACTAGGTGCGATAAATGAATAATCACCCGCTGTTGCAAGCGGAACTCCAATTGAGTGACTTCCACCTAGTACTAGTGTTACTACTTTTTTAGATATGCTGTGTAAAAGCTCAGCCATAGCAAGACCAGCTTCAACATCTCCTCCAACAGTATTTAGTATTACTAATATCCCTTTTATTTCTGGGTCTTCTTCTATTGAGTAAAGCATTGGTATGATATGTTCATATTTAGTCGCTTTCTTTTGAGGATTCCCCATAAAGTGGCCTTCTATTTCACCGATAATCGTAATGCATTGAATTTCTTTATTTTCTTTTGTCGGTACTTGTGTTGTCCCAAGTTCTTTTATATTTTGGACAACTTGTTTTTGTTTATTGTCTTCTTCGTCTTCATCATCATTATCGTTATTTTGTGGTATTTTAGCTTCACTTTTCAAATCGTATTCTGTAATATTTTTATTAGAGCTACCTATTAAATTTCCGTGGCCTTCTTTTGGCTTTTGATCTGGGTTTTCTTTTGGATTATCTATAGTATTTGGATTTTGTACCTTTCCTTCTAGGTTATCTAGATTGTTGTCTTGGTCGTCATCAACACCTAAGTTACATAAATTAATATCATTTGCATCTGAAAAATTCCAATCGCATAAATTTATGTACGGATTTTGAGTATTTTCGTTTTTTGGCATATTTTCACCCCTTATATTTTATAAATATATTAGACAAAAGTTATTATAAAAAATTAAGTTTATATAGCAATTTGTCAACTATTATACAGAAATATTTTGCCCAAAATAGAATATTTTATTATAGAAAATTCACTCCGTTCATGACGCCAACAACTTCGCATGTTGCTTAAAATTCGCTTCGCTCATGGCGCCAACAACTTTGTATATTTATTAGAATAAAAATAAGCTTACCTAATATAAGGTAAGCCTATTATCGATATATCATTATGTATTTTATTAAACAGAAAATGCATTGTGTATAACATGCACTGTTGTCACCATATCTTTTTCATCTACAAGACAAGACAATGAGTTGTATGAATCTGAAGATTGGAGTAATGTTACATTTTCAGCATTTAAAGCTCTCATTATTTTTGCTATAACCCCTGGTGTCTCGGTCACTTTATTTCCTATTAATGTTACTTTAGCACAGTCAGGTTTTATTTCATATTCTACATCGTATTGTTTTAATATATTTTCAACTTCTTCAAGATTGCTTACATCAAGTGCAAAAGCTTTCTTTTCAGTAAAGAAATTTATCATATCCATATTTATATGTCTATCTTCCATTTCATTTAATATTCTAGAAAATATATCTTCTGTAGCTATAACTTTAACTTGTGCTATCTTATCTTTATGAGCAACAGCACTCATAAATTTAACTTTTGAGCTGTCTTCATATACATCTTTTAGCACATTTGCTGGACCTATTTTTGTCCCCTCATAATTTGGATTATAAGTGTTTTTTATTTGCAGTATTATATCTGCATTTTTAGCAAGTTCTACTGCTCTTGGATGTATAACTTTTGCTCCCTTTTCTGCCATTTGAAATACTTCATCATAATCTACATATTTTAATACTTTAGCATCTGGCTCAATTCTTGGATCTGCCGTCATTATACCATCTACATCTGTATAAATTTGTACTAAATCACTGCCTAATGCCTTTCCTATAGCAACTGCTGATGTATCAGAACCGCCTCTGCCTAGTGTAGTTATTTCACCATCTTCAGTTCCTCCTTGGAATCCTGCTATAATTACAACTTTTCCATCAGCTAATTCTCTTTGAATTTTTTTAGGATTTATTTTTTTTATTTTAGCATTTGAAAATGCTTTTGTAGTTATTATACCTGCTTGAGTCCCAGTTAAAAATGTAGCTGGTATTCCCATTGAATCTAGCATAGTTGCAAGTATTGTACCTGATATAATTTCTCCACATGACATTATCATATCAAGCTCTCTTTTTGTAGGTCTATCATTTATATTAGTACACATGCTTATAAGTGTATCTGTAGCATATGGAGCCCCTTTTCTCCCCATAGCTGAAACAACAACTGCTATATTTTTATATTTTTCTTTATGTGCTTCTATTATTTTACATACTTCTTTCATCTTTTCGTATGATGCTACTGATGTACCACCAAACTTTTGTACTAAAACCTCCATAATATCCTCCTAATATATTCCTTCATATTCTATTATTATCATATCATTTCCAATTTTTCTTACATTTCTCCACGGAACTTCCAATACTTCTTTGTCTTTTCTAAGACCTAAAAACCCTCTTTCTCTAGGTATAGATAAGGCTAGTATATTTCCTGTAGCCTCATCTATTATAATATCACATTCGCCGACTACCCCTAATCTCTCTCCTGTGATTAAATTTACAATTTCTTTACCTGCTATTTCAGATAAATACATAAATATCCCTCCAATATAAGAAATTATTCATTTCAAATTTAATATTGTCAAGATTTATAAATTTATGTTTTCTACATCTTTACCTACTATGCAAACACCCATATTTTCTGTATTAAATACTTTTTTGATTATTTTAACTACATCGTCGTATTCTACTGCGTTAATATAATCTATAATATCTTGTTCGTCATCTACTTTATTTCTCATAAGCAGATTTTTCCCATTTGACATCATTCTGCTACTAGTACTTTCAAGATCTAACATATAGCTTCCCTTTAGTTGTTCTTTACTTTCATGTATTTCTTGTGGCGAAATATATTCATTTCTAATTAGTTCTATTTCTTCTAATATAGATTTATACACTTCTTGTATATTTTCAGTACTAGTACTAGCAAATATCCCTAACTCACCGCAATCTTCATATAAAGTTTGTGATGAATATATAGAATAAGCTAAGCCTTTTTCTTCTCTTATCTTTTGGAATAATCTAGAGCTTATGCTTCCTCCAAATACATTATTTACAACAGATAAAGCATAAACTTCCCTATTATTTGTCATAGGTATAGCATCTAAATTAATTGCTAAGTTTACTTGTTCTATATCCTTGTTCTTTTTAACAATACAAGGATTAAAGTTTGGCTTTGTAGTGCTTGTATCTACTGATTTTGGTTGCCAAGTTTTGAATTTTTCTTCTATTTGTTTAACTATTTCCTCAAATTTAAAATTACCACAAATAGATATTATAGAATTGTTTGGCACATAATATTCATTGTAGTAATCTAAAATACTTTCTCTTTTTAAGTTTTTTAAAGACTGTCTATCACCTAAAATATTCATACCAAGACTATGGTCTTTATAAATATTTTCAAGTAATAAATCATATACCAAGTCATCAGGAGAATCTTCATACATCTTTAATTCTTCTAATATTACTGATTTTTCTTTTTTAATATCTCGTTCATCAAAGCGAGAATTAAGTATCATATCGCTAAGTACATCTATTCCTATATTTATATGCTCATCTAGTAATTTAACATAAAAACAAGTACATTCTTTACTTGTAAAAGCATTTATTACTCCACCTAAATTATCTATCTCTCTCGCTAATTCTTTTGAAGTTCTATTTGTAGTTCCCTTAAATAGCATATGCTCTATAAAATGAGATACTCCACTATTTTCTTTTGTCTCCATGATAGAACCAGCTTTTACCCAAACACCTAATGAAATTGACTTTAAGTAAGGTATTTCTTCCCCAATTATAGTAAGTCCGTTTTTTAATGTCTGACATTTATACATACTGTCCTCCAATTGTTTAAATATTGAAAATTATATATGTATTTATTATAGTGTACACGTTTAATTTATACAAGTGAAAATTATTCTACTCAAATACATCACTTAATTTGCCAGGGATATACCCCTTTATTCTTATAATTGATATAATATCATCTAAACACATTGTTGTAGCCTTTGTAGGATGCATCAAAACTATACTTCCATCTTTTATGTCTTTCTTTTTAATTCGTTCTATTATTTTATCTGGGTTATCCTTGTCCATCCAATCTATAGTATCGACATCCCATTTATAGCATATATATCCTAAATCATTAGCTGCTTTTACCGTATTGTCACAAAACGCTCCAGACGGTGCTTGAAAGAATTTACTCTTAGTATTTGATACATCGTCAATAATATCTTGTGCTTTTTTTATTTCATTAAAATTTTCATCATAAGATAATGTATCATAGTTTATATGCTGGTATCCATGATTTGAAATTTCATGGCCTTTTTTTTGCATTTTGAGTATCATATCTTCGTTTTTTTGTGCCCATTTACCTGTTACTGCAAAAGTTATTTTAACATTTTCTTTATCTAATACTTCTAAAATCTTTTCTATATATTCATCTTCCCAGCCTAAGTCTACGTTGCAAGTAATTGCAACGTGACCACTGTTTTTAAGCGTACCCATAGTATAAGGCTGATTATTTTGGGCCAAATCCAACAAATTCATAGTATCTTGTGTTCTATTTTTTAATATGTACGCTATGCCACCTATTATAAATGCCAATATCAATATAAAAATTAATATCTTTTTTAATTTCTTTTTACTAACTACCATCAACACCATATTGGGTTCCTCCTTATTAGTACAATCCTATATTACATATTATTTAAAGAGTATATTTTTTATTCACGCTTTAGAATAATTTCTTGTCCATAAAATTTATTAGAAATTTGCTTTTATTATGTCTTGGAGTCTATAATTTCTTTTTACTTTTTAAGTAAGTGATTTTCTATTTAGTTAATTCATTTACTCGAAATTTAATTTTTTATATGATAGATTGTCAATATAAGTGCAACATTTTATGTTTATGTTGCAGCGAAGAC